>JBILJY010000029.1:0-18628 GCA_044376975.1 Burkholderiaceae bacterium
TCCCCAACGATTAACGATGCCTTCACCTTGATGGCCTGTAATCGTGCCGCTATTGGTTAGCGTTGTTATAGTGCCAGAGTTATAGATGCCTTGACCTTCTGAACCTGTAATCGTGCCACTATTGGTTAGTGTTGTTATTGTTCCCCCTTGGTTATCGATGCCGTACAAATTACCTCGAGTAATGCCGCTATTGGTTAGCGTTGTTATTATTGCGAGCCTGTTTAAGATGCCGTAAGTACCTAGTGGTGCACTATTGCCGCTAATGGTTAGTGTTGTTATTGTTCCGTAGTTCTCGATGCCGAAACTAATTGAGGCGCCACTGTTAATTGTTAAACTACACAGCCATGTCGGTGACTGGTTAGTTTCAAACCCAATTACGTTTTCACGGATGACCGTGTTACCACTACACCCATTAGCCCAAGTAGCGCCGTTCGTGAAGCAAAAACTAACGCCCAATGTCACAGCTAACGTCAGCGCTCTCAGCCTAGACAGCCGAGCTTGGGTCACGCTAGCGTTCAAAAAGTTTTGCTGCTTTGTAGGTACGACTGCAGCGCGATAGAGGCGGTGCCTCAGGGGCAACAAGTGATCAGCTGCTGGAGAAATGCATGAACCGCTTTGCGGTTGGCATCGTTGCGCTTGCTTGAGTAGCCAGTGCAAGACGATCCGCCTCAAGTGGGTGTGGGCCGCAACGCTCAGAGGTAAAGTCATCAACGGTCAAGCCAATCTATGGTGTTTGTACGATAGCGATTCTAGGTGGTTGCAAAGCGTACAAAGCACTGATGAACTAACGGCTCGAAAAGGTCGAAGTACAACCAGATCGAGGGAAAATATATAAAATTATTTTAGTTATGCCTATTTGTGCAAAGCTACCCTAATTGATGCATTGGGGACATTAACCTTGACCTAAGTTAAATGCAACTTACTTTTTTGAGTGCGTGCAGAAAAGGCTGCAACGGAAGTGGGATCAAGCCTAAGTTAATTTCTAAATTAAGCGCCGCCAACTTGGTTACCCAAGTTGATACCATCCACCTTCGGGTGACTTGTTACGGCCGCATCCGAGTTAAACAACTCGAACGGTGTGCAATAAAAATAAAAATAAAAACATTACCGGTACTTGAAAAAGTGACGGGGGGGTGTTTTCAAAAACTTAGTCGTCGTTCGTGCAGAACAAGGTGTAAAGGCACGGGGATGGGACCCAAATGGATTTACGGGGGTGGGAGTACGGTGGGGTGTCGACCGGATGAAATCAACAAGGGGTGGGGGCAGTATGCATCGAAGATTCCAAAAGCTAGCCAGCAGGCTTAGCCAATACCTGGAAAAGCGCACAAATCATGTAATTCTTTATTGACAACATTCAAATAGCGAAGCTACAAAGGTGGTGCATTCTTAAAATACTTACCGCTGTTAGGTAGCTATTGCTGACAGCAAACCCACACCCAACTGGGCGTGGATACTCAACCTTAGAGTCTGCGATGAACATTGAACTTGATGAAGTTGTGCAGGATGTCTCTGATGATGCACTGGAGTTGGCTGCGGGTAGTGCGCAGGGGCGAGCTACTAACTGGTGGCAGGGAACTGGCTGTATTCCCTGCTAAGCTTTAGAATCTGCTATCAATCCGTTGTTTAGGGGGGGAGCTGCTATGTCGCACAGGCATCAGGTGTTAGCTATTGCTGACCGGTAACCCGTACCCACTTGGGTATTCAACCTTGGAGTCTGATATGAACATTGAACTTGAAGAAGTTGTTGTACAGGATGTCTCTGATGATGCACTCGAGCTGGCTGCCGGTAGTGCGCAGGGGGGATCAACTTGTTCAGGCTGGTGCTATGGTAATTGTGGGTGTTAGCTATTGCTGACCGGTAACCCACTTGGGTACTAGCCACCTTCGGGTGGCTTTTTAACGCCCGAACAGCATCGTTTGAGCAAAATACAGTGCATAGGTCTGCAAAACAAAGCCGTCGATTTACGGGGGTGGGGGTACGGTGGGGTGTCGGTTGGCTAAAATCGACAAGGGGTGGGGGTGTAATAATAAAAATCTCGATCAGTATCGAGCAAACTGCTAATTACTAGGCAGTACTTATTCCCCCTGCTTTGAATTGAGGGGTTGCGTTCGTGGTGGGACAGGTGGTGGGATGGACTGGATCCGTTTATCAAGATCGTTTATTCATGCGGATCTTGAAGCATTTACTGGCGGACAGAGGGGGATTCGAACCCCCGATACGCTTTGAACGTATACACGCTTTCCAGGCGTGCGCCTTCAACCGCTCGGCCACCTGTCCGCTGTGTCATTTCTAAAGAAAACTGACAGCCCGCTATTCTAGCATTACCGGTCGAGCGACAACATCCGCTGGACGTACCGGGCAATCGTGTCGACCTCAAGATTTACTTTTTGTCCGGGAACAAGGTGTTTCAGTGTCGTCACCGAGATCGTGTGGGGGATCAGGTTGATACTGAACTGGCAGCCCTGGGTAACATCTTCTACCCGATTTACCGTCAGGCTGACGCCGTTAACGGTAATTGAACCCTTGTAGGCCAGAAACGCCGCTAACTCTCTGGGAGCCTGAACGATCAACTCCCACGACTCGCCCACCGGTTCAAACTTCACCACCTCGCCCAAGCCATCGACATGGCCCGACACAATGTGTCCACCGATTTGATCGCCGACCCGCAGGGATTTTTCGAGGTTAACTTCCCCCTCTTTATCCAAGCCCATCGTCAAGCGCAAACTCTCGCGCGATACATCTACGGCAAACCCGTCAGTATGTTTGGACACAACCGTCATGCATGCGCCCTGGATGGCGATGGAATCGCCTAACCCAACATCGTTCAAATCCAAGCCACCAGCGTGAATCGTCAGATGGACACCCGCATACGCATGGCCGCCGGCGAGCGGCTCAATTTTTTGGATGCGACCAACAGCCGCGACAATTCCGGTAAACATTCAAAGTGCCTTATCTAAGCCGGGTTGTATCAAGTGTATGTTTTGCATTAATTCTTGCCAATGCGACGCCAGGCGCGCGCGCAACCGAACATCCGCGCCAAGTTGCATGACATCCGTAAACTCAAACCGCTGCACGCCGTCGAGTTTCGTCAGCGCAGGCAACTGCGCCATACTCAAGCCTTCTCCAAGCAATACGGGCGCCATATAGACGAGTAGTTCGTCGATACAGTCTGCCTGCAACAGTGCGCCGTTCAAGCCTGAACCCGCTTCAACATGGACTTCGTTTGTGTCGTGCTCAGCTAACCAGCGCATCATCGCGCGCATGTCGATACGACGACGTGCCTGCCCTGGCGTAGCCGGTGCGTCTTCGGGAACGTTCACCACAACAATACCGCGGTCGGCAAAGCGCGCGGCTTTCTCGACGTTTTGATCACCAGTGAAGACAATGACGCCCTCACCTTCTAAGACGGCAGCGTCATCATTGATTTCAAAACCGGGATCAATCACAGCGCGACGCGGTTGGCGATGGGTCACAACGTGACGAACATTCATGCGTGGGTTATCTGCCCTCACGGTGCCGATGCCCGTCAGCACAACACAACTACGCGCGCGCCAGTGGTGGCCATCTGCGCGCGCCTCCGGTCCAGTGATCCACTGCGATACACCATTGGTCAAACCGGTTTTGCCATCAAGCGATGCAGCGATTTTCATCCACACATAGGGCAAGCCACGCGTCATGCGCGACACAAAACCTGGGTTGATTGCCAAGGCCTCGTCGGCACAAATGCCAACATCCACAACAATCCCTGCATCGCGCAGACGGCGCATGCCTCGACCGGCTACGCTTGGGTTCGGATCAAAATGTGCGAATACGACACGCGTGGGTCGTGCCGCAATAATTGCATCTACACAAGGTGGCGTGCGACCATGATGGCTACACGGCTCGAGTGTGATGTACATCGTCGCACCACTCGCATCATTGCCACGCGCAGCCATATCTTTTAATGCCATGACCTCTGCGTGATGACTACCCACGCGCTGGGTCGCCCCCGCACCAATCACTTTTGCATCACGCACCAACACACATCCGACGCGCGGATTAGGCGACGGCACATACAAAGCCCCTTCGGCTAAGGCGAGCGCCTGACGCATAAAAAATACGTCTTGATCAAGGTTGCGTGGGGAAAAAGAATTTGCGTTCACGTGCGTTAGCCCTTGCGCTGCGACGGTGGGCCTTGCATCTCGCGGATCGCTTCGACAAACTCGCCGATATCTTCAAAACTTTTGTAGACCGAGGCAAAGCGCACGTAGGCCACCTTGTCGAGTTTTTTTAGTTCGGCCATCACAAGACCGCCTAAATATTCGGTTGTGATTTCTCGCTGACCGGAGGTGAGAAGATTGTCTTCAATCCGCATGACGACCGCATCAACTTCTTCGGTACTGACAGGTCTCTTGCGCAAGGCCAACGATAAGCTCGCGCGCAACTTGACCGCTTCATAGTCGTTTCGACTGCCGTTGCGCTTGACGATTGCTGGCATCGCTAATTCGGCGCGCTCATAGGTCGTGAAGCGACGATCACAAGATGTACAACGTCTGCGACGGCGAATGAAGTCGCCCTCGTCTGCTCCACGAGAGTCAACCACCTGCGTATCAGGATGCCCGCAAAAGGGACACTTCATGGATCGCCTTGATCAAGAACTGCGTGAGCGACTAACTGCGCCGCTCAACGCTTAACGATAGACTGGAAAAGATGCCGTCAAGGCATTCACACGCTCGCGCACGGAGGCAATGTTTGCTTCGTCGCGTGGCTTATCCAGAACATCTGCAATCAGATTACCAGTGAGTTCGGCCTCGGCTTCGTTAAAACCACGCGTCGTCATTGCTGGGGTACCTAAACGCACACCGCTGGTGACGAAAGGTTTTTCTGGATCATTGGGAATGCTGTTCTTGTTGACAGTGATGTGCGCCTGGCCAAGCACTGCCTCGGCTTCTTTACCGGTGATGCCTTTTGAGCGCAGATCCACCAGCATGACATGGCTTTCGGTACGACCGGACACAATGCGCAGACCGCGCTTAACCAACGTCTGCGCCATGACCTGCGCGTTTTTAACAACTTGAGCGGCGTAGGCCTTAAATTCTGGTGTCGCTGCTTCGCGGAAAGCAACCGCTTTCGCAGCAATGACGTGCATCAATGGACCACCCTGGATGCCAGGGAAGATCGCCGAGTTGATTGCTTTTTCATACTCAGCTTTCATCATAATGACGCCACCACGTGGACCACGCAACGACTTGTGGGTTGTGGAGGTCACGAAGTCAGCATGAGGGACGGGGTTTGGATACGCACCGCCCGCAACCAGACCCGAGTAGTGTGCAACGTCCACCAACAACAGCGCGCCATTTTCTTTGGCGATGCGAGCCAAGCGCTCAAAATCAATATGCAAAGAGTAAGCCGACGCCCCAGCCACAATCATCTTAGGCTTTTGCGCTTTGGCCAACTGCTCGACTTTGTCATAATCAAGAACTTCATTCGCATCCAGTCCGTACTGGTGGAAGTTGTAGAGCTTGCCTGAGGCGTTAACCGAGGCGCCGTGGGTCAAGTGACCACCTTCAGCAAGGCTCATCCCTAAGACAGAATCACCCGGCTTAAGAAAGGCTAGGTAAACCGCCTGGTTCGCTTGCGAGCCAGAGTTTGGTTGCACGTTAGCCGCTTCGGCACCAAAGAGTGCTTTGAGGCGATCGATCGCGAGCTGCTCCACGATGTCGACATATTCACACCCACCGTAATAACGCTTGCCTGGATACCCCTCAGCGTACTTGTTCGTCATCTGTGTGCCTTGAGCCTGCATGACGGCGGGGCTTGCGTAGTTCTCAGACGCGATCAGCTCAATATGCTGCTCTTGGCGCTTATCTTCTTTTTGGATAGCTGCCCAAACGTCAGGGTCTACGCGGTCAAGGGTAAGTTTGCGGTCAAACATGAAAAGTCCTGGCGAAATAATGGCTAAATAAGAGATAACGCTAGTGTACTGCGCCGCGGAAGAGGCAATCCCCTTAAGCGGGCGCAGTCACTGTGACGCGGGCGAACTTGCGTTTGCCCACTTGAACAACGTAAGTGCCCGCCGGTAACTGCAGCGCTTTGTCTTCAATGCGGTCGCCATCAATCCTGACCCCACCCTGTTCCACATTGCGCTGTGCTTCCGCCCCTGAGGCAACCAAACCGGCTTCCCGCAGCAATTTGAGGACACCGACGGGTGCGCCAGCGATCGTGACTTCAGGGATATCGTCCGGGATCGCACCGTCTCGGAAGCGCGCGTCGAAGGCTGCCAAAGCAGCCTCGGCCGCCTGCTGCGAATGAAAACGAGCCACGATTTCCTGAGCGAGCGCCACTTTGGCATCCCGAGGGTTACGGCCGGCATCAGTTTCTTGTCGCAATGCAGCAATATCTTCAAGGCTGCGGAAAGAAAGCAGTTCAAAGTACTTCCACATGAGCGTGTCCGAGATTGACATGATCTTGCCAAACATGGACTCGGGTGCCTCGCCAATACCTATATAGTTATTCTTGGACTTGGACATCTTTTCGACGCCATCGGTCCCTTCAAGTAACGGCATGGTCAGGATGCACTGAGGCTCCTGCCCGTACTCCTTTTGCAGTTCACGACCAACCAATAGGTTGAACTTTTGATCGGTGCCACCAAGCTCGAGGTCTGCCTTGAGTGCCACCGAGTCGTAGCCTTGCATCAAGGGGTATAGAAACTCATGCACCGAGATTGGCACCCCAGTCTTGAAGCGTTTGGTGAAATCATCGCGTTCCATCATTCGCGCCACGGTGTAGCGAGACGCCAGCTGAATCATGCCGCGGGCGCCAAGCGGGTCACACCATTCCGAGTTGTAACGGATCTCGGTGCGTGCGGGATCTAAAACCAAACTAGCTTGCGCGTAATAGGTCTTGGCGTTTGACTCGATTTGCTCACGCGTAAGCGGAGGCCGAGTGCTATTGCGTCCGGACGGGTCACCAATCATGGACGTGAAATCGCCGATCAAAAAGATCACGGTGTGGCCGAGATCTTGGAGCTGACGCATCTTATTGAGTACGACCGTATGGCCGAGGTGTATATCTGGCGCTGTTGGGTCAAGACCAAGCTTGACACGCAAGGGCACCCCGGTCGCGTGGCTACGAGCAAGCTTTTGAGCAAACTCTGCTTTGACGAGAAGCTCTTCACAGCCACGCTCAACAATTCGCAAGTTAGACTCAATTGCAGGCGTAATCGGATATTTTGTAGTCGACATAACAGAAGTAAGCGTAAGAATGCACTAAAAATCGGAAAAAAACGTGTTGAGCTTGCTGAAATCGGCTAACATTCACAACAGCGAAGTCGACATCATACGCAAACTAGCGGGTAGCCGCCATGCGTCGGGGCAGAGCTCATACTTTTTTATTTCAGGATTCGTTCTACATGCATTCAGTTTCTGACACTCCCGAGCGGCGCTCAAGTCTTGTTCCAGGCGCAATCATCAGCCTGGTGCTGGTCGCCGGCTTGGCTGCCGTCGCGCTTGGTGTGGTGCATCCGCCGCAAACAGAACGAACCGATCTGATCGAGCAACCAATTCCAGAGCAGCGGTTGGTGCAGAATGTCGTGCCCTTTCCTCTACCGGCCGACCCGACGCCTGTCGAACATACAGCCACTGAAACACCCTACATCACCGAGACGCGGATTCGCGCGGGTGACACGCTGGCCTCAGTACTGAAACGAGTGGATGTGTCTAACTCCGATTTACTCAATTTTCTAGCCCGAGAACCCAAAGCACGCTCGATCTACAAGCTATTTGCGGGACGTACCGTGCAAGCGGGATCGGATCACAATGGCAACCTGCTCTGGGTTCGCTATATCTACAGTCCGAACAGTGAAGTCAACGGGAAGGGCATCGCCAAAACGCTCCAAATCTCTACAACCGAGTCCGGATTCAAGGCAGAAGAGCTTGAACTCCCCCTCGAATCGCACACGGAAGTCGCTGTTGGCACCATTCGTAGCTCTCTGTTTGCCGCAACAGATATCGCTGGGATTCCCGACGGAATCACCTCGCAAATGGCAGAAGTCCTAAGCAGCAAGGTTGACTTCCTGAGGGGCCTGCGCCCAGGCGATCAGTTTCGTGTGGTCTATGAAACACGCAGCATTGGTGGCCGTATTGCAGGCGCTGGTCGTGTCCTAGCCCTTGAGTTCATCAACGGCGGCAAAGCCTACAGCGCTGTCTGGTTTAGCCCTGATGGTGAGACGGGTAGCTACTACAACCTAGAGGGTGAAAGCCTGCGAGGTGCTTTTTTGCGTAACTCACTTAAATTCTCTAGGGTGAGCTCGACGTTTGGAATGCGCACCATTCGCGGTGTGCAAGCTTGGTCCGGATTCCACCCTGGCGTAGATTACGCAGCACCAATGGGTACGCCAATTCATGCCACAGCGGACGGGACGGTCGACTTTGTAGGCTGGAGAGAGGGTTACGGCAACACCATCATTTTGCGCCACCACAGCAAAATCACCACGCTCTATGCGCATCAAAGTCGCTTCGCCGACGGCATCAAAGCGGGATCCAAAGTTTCGCAAGGTCAGCTGATCGGCTATGTAGGCTCGACTGGCTGGTCAACCGGACCACACTTACATTATGAATTCCGCGTGGCGGACAAGCCAATTGATCCCCTGCAAGCCACAGCTAATATGCCGGTATCGAAGCCGCTTGAGCCAGAACACCGTGCGCTGTTCGCCAAAGTTATCGCTCCATATCAACAGCAGCTGCAGGTATTGGCCAAGTACCAAGAAGCGATCCCCGAAAGCAGTAACGTCGCTAGTCGTTAAACATAGCGGTGACGACCAACTCGGGCTCCTGCTACATCGGCTTGATGTCGGGCACAAGCCTGGACGGCATTGATGCCGTATTGGCGCGCTTCGATTCAAACGGACACCCCACGATCCTTTCCAGAGCCAGCGTCCCTTTGACACCGAGCTTAAAAAATGAGCTTCTTGCTTTAAATACGAGTGGTGTCGATGAACTTGCACGCGCTGCAAAGGCGTCTAATGCACTCGCCGAACTATATGCGTTAGCAGTTGAGCAAGTACTTGCTCACTCAGCTGTTTCAGTAAAAGAGGTCTCTGCTATCGGAGCACACGGTCAAACCGTCAGGCATTGCCCACACGATGGCTACACCCTCCAGTTAAACGCTCCCGCAAGGCTAGCCGAACTAACCGGCATTACCGTAATTGCGGATTTTCGAAGTCGCGACGTAGCGGCCGGCGGGCAAGGCGCCCCCCTTGTTCCAATGTTTCATGCGGGAGTCTTTGCAGCACCACACACCCGCGTCGTGCTTAACCTTGGGGGCATTGCAAACATTACGATCCTGCGACCAGAAGCTGAGCCGCAAGGTTTTGATACAGGTCCAGCAAATGCCTTGATGGACCTGTGGTGCCAGTTGCACACTGACAAGCCCTACGACGCAAACGGACAATGGGGTGCGGGTGGCACAGTCGATCAGCGCTTGCTTAAAGTCCTTATTGAAGAAGAACCTTGGTTCGCACTGCCACCTCCAAAGTCTACTGGGCGTGATCTGTTTAATCGGACTTGGTTAGAGCAACGACTCAAGCAAGCAGGCATTGCCATCTTCGATCCAGCGCGCGAACAAGATGTACAAGCCACACTGCGGTTTTTGACCGCGCAAACTGTTGCTAGCGCCATCTATGCCTACGCACCGGACGCAAAAGAGTTATTTGTTTGTGGGGGTGGCGCGCACAACAATGCATTGTTGGATGATCTGCGTAACCTACTCGGTTACGCAGTCGAGCCGACGGATAAGGTGGGGATTGGCACACAAGATGTTGAGGCACTTGCTTTCGCTTGGCTCGCTTGGGCGCATCAACAAGGCATCGCAGTAAGTCGCCCCGCCGTAACGGGAGCTCGCGGCAAGCGCATTCTAGGCGCTTGCTGGCCAGCCTAGCCGCTCGTACGCGGCTCAGCCTTTATACGTTTTAAACAGAGAAGGACGAGCCGCAACCACAGGTTGTGGTTGCATTCGGGTTGCGAATTACAAACTGCGAACCCTCGATGTCTTCTTTGTAGTCGATCTCAGCACCAACCAAATACTGAAAGCTCATGGGATCCACGAGTAGCGACACGCCATTTTTTTCCAATGTTGTGTCATCTTCGTTTACGTCCTCATCAAACGTAAAGCCATATTGAAAGCCCGAGCAACCACCACCTTGAACAAAAACACGCAACTTAAGGTTGGCGTTACCTTCTTCAATCAACAAGTCTTTGACTTTCGCTGCCGCCGAGTCCGTAAAAAGAATGGGAGTGGGTGGTGCTTGCAAATCAACGGTCTGTGTCACTGTGCTCATGGTGTAGCTCCTGCCCAAATGGTGGGCGACTGACTGATACTAAAACGATACCCGACTAGGATGGTCAACTATAACGCAAACGAAAGGTGTTACTGAAGATCAACCCTGCGCGATGCAAGGACAATATCCCCGTCCAGAACCTGTACGGTCACAAACTTTACTTTCATGTCACTCGGCACCGCTAAGACACCTTGACTACGCTGGAATTGCTCAAAACTAAGCTTTAGGCTGTCCGTAAGTTCCGGAGTCACACCTGGTATGGCTCCTGTTGAAACTGCATTGGGGTCGGGTACCGCTTGCCGAGGCAACAACGAGAGCTCAGTCTCTTTATCACCCAGCATACCGGCGGCAACAAACTGAAGCCGAGCATTGACACGCTCGCCGGGCTTGCCACTGCGCATCAGCAGCACGCGATAATTCAGATTTGCACCGTTGCGCTCTAGCTCGACTGCACGCAATGCAATGGATCCTTGTGGCCCTGGAGGCAGCAACTGCTCGTAAAACGCCAAGTGGTCTTTGCTGCGACCTAATTCAACTTGCAGCTGCGCAAGGTTTTTTTCGAGCTCTGCGCGTGCGGATCGCTCAATCGTCAGCTCATTACGTAAGTGTTCATTGCGAATCTGCGCATCTCGGATTTGTGTTTCGAGTTCGCTGCGAATCGTTGCTTGAGCCAGCCTCTCGGTACGTAAATGCAGAGCAACGTCTTCTGCACTGGGACGTTGTGTGAAAAAAATACCCGCAGCAGCACCTGCTGCAATCAGCAGCAAAGCACCACCACTCCAAAAAACGAACGTTCGACCCGCGCTCTTTAGCATGCGTTAGGGAAGAATGGCGACTTGATTTAGACCCATACTTTCAGACAAGCCAAACATCAAGTTCATGTTCTGTATAGCTTGGCCAGCGGCGCCTTTCACCAAGTTGTCTTGCACAACCAGGATGATCAAGCGATCACCATTCCCTGGACGATGCAAGGCGATACGCAAGGTATTCGAGGCCCGAACCGAGCGCGTATCGGGCAAGCTACCAGCCGGCAAAACATCGACAAAAGCTTCGTTGGCATAACGCTGTTCAAACAGAGTTTGGAAGTCTGTATCGCGTGCCTCGGGCAAAATGCGCACGTAAATCGTGCTGAGCATTCCCCGAATCATGGGAACAAGGTGTGGCACAAACGTCAGGCCGACAGGATGTCCGGCCAACTGATCGAGTTGAGCTTTAATTTCTGGGTGATGACGATGGCCCGCTACGCCGTAAGCCTTGAAGTTATCACTGGCCTCGGAGAACAAGCTACCGACTTCCGCCTTACGCCCTGCTCCGCTCACGCCAGACTTTGAGTCTGCAATGATGTCACTGGTATCAATCAGCGGTTTGCCACCAAGCAAAGGCGCAAGCCCCAACAAAATCGTCGTGGGGTAACAACCGGGATTCCCAACCACGCGCGCTTTAGCCAGTGCGGGTCGATTGAGCTCAACCAAGCCGTACACCGCCTCAGCCAATACTTCGGGACATGTATGAGGAATTTTGTACCAGTGCTCGAAGGTCTTGATATCTTTTAAACGGAAGTCCGAAGCAAGGTCAATCAAGCGTACACCCGCAGCTAACAACTCTTTCGCCTGGCTCATTGCCACACCATGTGGTGTCGCAAAAAATACGACATCGCAACCCGTTAAAGACGCTTTTTCGGGCGTTGAAAATGCGAGCTTTACGTGCCCACGCAGATTGGGGAACATCTCGGCAACAGGCATGCCATCTTCTTTGCGTGAAGTGATAGCCGTCAATACAACCCCTGGGTGCTGTGCAAGCATGCGCAGCAGCTCGACTCCGGTGTATCCGGTGCCGCCAACGATACCAACCTTGACAGGTTTCGAGGAAGTGCTTGATGTTGTGTTCGCCATGTTTTCTGCCCTAGTGTTCGCCGTCTTACCTGTAATGATACTTGTCGTAAGAAAAAAAAACAGGCCGCTTGCGCGGCCCGTTTGCATAGGGCCCGCTGTTGCGGTCCCTGGCGGTGCTGCTTATCGCTTGCTGAACTGCTTGCGACGACGCGCCTTGTGGAAACCGACTTTCTTACGTTCGACTTCACGGGCATCACGCGTAACCAAACCGGCTTTCGACAGTGCTGGCTTAAGCGTTGCATCGTAATCAATCAGCGCACGGGTAATGCCGTGACGTACCGCACCAGCTTGACCGCTTTCGCCGCCGCCGTGTACGTTGATATGAAAATCAAATGAACCAGTGTGGCCGGTCAGCTCAAGCGGCTGACGCACAACCATACGGCCTGTTTCGCGAGCGAAATACTCGTCAACGGGTTTGCCATTGACGACGATTTTGCCTGCACCTTTTTTCATGAAGACACGAGCCACCGAAGTCTTGCGGCGGCCGGTTCCGTAATTCCAATTACCGATCATGGCCTGTCCTTAAAATTCGAGGGTCTGTGGCTGTTGGGCAGAATGCGGGTGCTCGGCACCGGCATAGACCTTCAGCTTTTTAATCATCGCGTAACCCAAAGGACCTTTGGGCAACATGCCCTTAACGGCCTTCTGAATTGCACGACCCGGAAAACGCTCTTGCAACTTAGCAAAGTTCGTTTCGCGAATACCGCCTGGGTAAGTCGTGTGACGGAAATACTTTTTGTCTTGCGACTTATTACCGGTTACGACGATATCAGCTGCATTGATAATGACGATGTAATCGCCCGTATCAACGTGGGGCGTGAACTCTGGCTTGTGTTTACCGCGCAAACGGCGTGCGACTTCGCTGGCCACACGACCGAGGACTTTGCCCTTCGCGTCAATCACGAACCAGTCACGCTTGACTTCATGCGGCTTAGCCACAAATGTCTTCATGATTGGATCCTAAAAAATTCTCGCCGAGACCATCCCGGAAAGACCCTCGGTCAAATGATTTTTGCCAAAGCGTTATGTGCCGCCCGTGCTAAAAACACTACAGATCGAGGAAAGCCTTTGATTCTACAATAAAAAACGGGTGCAAGCCAAATGGCAGCACCCGCTCAAGGCCCAAGTCGCCGCTAGACGACTTGAACGGACTAAAAATTACTTTTTGGCACGCGACAGCGCCGCACCAATGTACTGATCATAAGAAGCCTCAGCGGTACGGAACCAAGGCACTAAGTCGTCGCGATAACCCATATAGTTCGCTAAGATTCGCTTGAAGCGCTCGTTTTTGGCCGAGGTTTGCTCGTAAACCTTTTGCGTCGCATCCCAACATGCATCCATCACCGCACGGGGGAAGGGGCGCAACTGCGTACCTTGCGACAGCAAACGACGCAGCGCAGTCGGGTTTAGGTTGTCGTAGCGTGCCGTCATGGTGACGGTCGCCGCACGGCTGGCTGCTTCAATAATCGACTGGTAGCTCTTAGGCAGCTTTTCCCACTCGCCCTTGTTAATGTAGAGCGACGTCTGTGCACCGCCCTCCCACCAGCCTGGGTAGTAGTAGAACTTGGCGACTTTAGCAAAGCCAAGTTTTTCGTCATCGTAAGGACCAACGAACTCAACCGCATCAAGCGTACCTTTTTCGAGCGCAGGGTAAATATCGCCTGCGGGCAACTGCTGAGGAACAACGCCCAGCACCGACAAGACTTCGCCAGCGAAACCAGCCGTCCGCATCTTGAGGCCCTTGAGGTCGTCAACCGATTTAATTTCTTTGCGATACCAACCACCCATCTGGGTGCCCGTGTTCCCCAGAGGGAAGTTGATGATGTTGTAGTCGCCATAGACTTCACGCATCAGTTTCATGCCATCGCCTTCCCACATCCAGGCGTTCATCTGGCGCACGTTCAGACCAAAAGGGACTGCCGTATCAAAGCTAAGCGATGGATCTTTGCCGTGGTAGTAGTAGCCACTGGAGTTACCCATCTCGACGGTATTCTTTTGTACGGCATCCAACACTTGTAGTGGTGGAACAATTTCGCCGCCAGGAAAATTACGGATATTGAACTTGCCGTTCGTGCCTTCACGCACGTAACGCGAGAACAACTCGCCTGTACCCCATAGCGTATCTAAACCGCGGGTAAAGCTCGAGGCCAACCGCCAGTTAAGCGTGGGGGCGTCTTGCGCAAAAACAGGTGCGGCTACTGCCGCACTGCCGGCGACAGCGCCGACACTAGCTTTCTTTAAGAACGAACGACGTTGCATACGAGGTCTCCTCGGGAAGTTTATTCAGGCGTATCAAGACACCCGATTGCAGCAATATTACACCGCTCAAGGGCGCAAAACACCTCAATCTCGAGACAGCTCGGGCATTCCCTAGGTCCCGGCGATTGCCATGCGTTCGATCAATATCGAACCGGTCGTTTTGCTGCCGCGGGTAATCGCATCAGCCCCCACAGCCACAATCTGGGCAAACATCTCTTTGAGATTGCCTGCGATCGTGATTTCTTCCACCGCATGCTGGATTTTGCCGTTTTGCACCCAGTAACCAAACGCACCTCGGGAATAGTCCCCAGTCACATAGTTCACGCCCTGTCCGATCAACTCGGTGACCAACAGTCCGGTACCCATTTTGCGTAACATCGCGTCCAAATTGTCTGGTCTGCGGGTTTGCGTCGAGCGCATCACTAAATTATGCGAACCACCGGCGTTGCCCGTCGTCGTCATCCCCAGCTTACGCGCGGTGTAGCTAGAGAGGAAATAACCCTGCAAAACACCCGCACGGACCAGTTCGCGGGCTTGTGTGCGTACGCCTTCTTCGTCAAATGGCGAGCTACCCATTGCGCCTTTGATGTGTGGGTCTTCAGCGATCTCTATGTGTGAAGGGAATATCTCTTTACCAAGCGCGTCAAGCAAAAAACTAGTTTTGCGGTAGAGCGCACCACCGTTGACCGCTTGCGTCAACGCGCCCAATAACCCTAGTGCCAACGGCGCTTCAAACAACACAGGGAAGTGCCCCGTGGGAATGCGCCGTGCAGAAAGTCTGGATAAGGCGCGCTCGGCCGCATAACGACCCACTGCGGCGGGGTTGGCTAATTTTTTTGCGGAACGATCACTGGTCGACCAATAGTCATGTTGCATGGACTGACCGCGCCCAGCAATCGGCGCGACCGACAAGCCATGGCGCGAAAACGCATAGCCATCAAGAAAGCCGCGTGTATTCCCCAGAATAAAGTGGCCCTCGTGAGTGTCGATCGACGCACCCTCTGTATTTGTGATGCGCTTGTCTGTGGCCAAGGCGGCGTGCTCGGCTTCCAGTGCCATCTCGGTGGCTTGCTCGACGCTGACCGCCCAAGGATGGTGTAGTTGCAGGGTGTTACGCGCACCGACTGCCAACAAATCAGCGTCCGGTAAGCCGGCGGCGGGGTCTTCAGCTGTGTAGCGAGCAATATGCCAGGCAGCTTCTACTGTCTGACGCAGCGCTGTGTCGGAAAAGTCTGAGGTTGAGGCTGAACCGCGGCGTTGCCCTGCAAATACGGTGATATCCAGGGAACGATCGCGTGTTTGTTCAACGGTTTCGACTTTACCTCGGCGTACCGAAACCGCTAAGCCTTGCGCTTCGGAGGCCTCAGCCGCGGCATCGCTTGCCCCCAGGCTGCGTGCATAGTCGAGTGTACGGGTCACCAAATCTTCAAAAATCAGTCGATTTTTAGCGATTGGCAAGAAAGAATGTGATGTAGCCATATTGGTCCATTAGCGTGAAGCTTTATGATAGCCCCTATGACACACGAAATACCTCAATCTCCTGACGAACTTCCGGACAACGTTTACGACGGCCCCAGCAAGTCGCAAGTGAAGCGCGACATGCTGGCGTTGCTCGACCTTGGCAAAGAGCTCGTCGACCTGTCGCCGGAGCGACTGAAACAGCTTCCACTCTCGGAGCGCCTCTACGAGGCGATTCGGCTTGCGCAACGGACAACGAGCCGCGAGGGTTTGCGTCGACAAGTACATTATGTCGGCAAACTCATGCGTGATGCGCAAGCCGACGAGATCCGCATGCAGCTCGACACCTGGAAAAACGGCTCCCGTGAGCAGACGCAGACCATGCATCGCCTCGAAACGCTGCGCGATCGATTGTTAAAAGACGACGGAGCGCTTACGGCTCTTCTCGAAAAATATCCTCAAGCCGACGTACAACACTTGCGCAGCCTGATCCGTGAAGGGCGCAAAGAAGTCACGGCAAATCAGGCATTGCGCCCCGGCCAAGAGCCACAGCGCAAACACTACCGTGCGCTCTTCCAGGCGCTTAAGTCTTTACAAGATTCGGAAACACCAGATTCGGACACCGCAGAATGACAACACCCACCCTACTTGACTGTGTCGAGCACGAAACAGGACCACAACCCACCCACAGCGTGATCTGGTTACACGGACTCGGTGCCGATGGCCACGACTTTGCGCCAATCGTGCCAGAGCTGCGGTTACCTGCGTCCCTGGCAGTCCGCTTTGTGTTTCCGCACGCAACTATCCAACCCGTGACGATCAACGGCGGCATGGCGATGCGGTCTTGGTATGACATCCTCACACCCAATCTAGTCAAACGAGAGGACGAAGTTGGTATTCGCGTTTCTGAACAAGCGGTGCAAGCACTGATTGCGCGTGAAAACGCCCGCGGTGTGCCGAGCTCACGCATCGTTCTAGCAGGATTCTCTCAAGGTTGTGCGATGACCTTACACACAGGCATTCGCTTGAAAGAAAAACTCGCAGGTCTCATGGGTTTGTCGGGTTACCTTCCTTTGATTGATATGGCTGCACATGAACGTCACCCAGCCAACGCCACCACACCAATTTTTTTAGCGCATGGCACACACGACCCGGTCGTGACACTCGAGCGTGCCGAAGCCTCAAGAGCTAAGCTCGTTGAGCTCGGCTATGCCGTGCAATGGCACACCTACCCGATGCCTCACTCTGTTTGCGCACAAGAGATTGACGATATTTCTATTTTTTTGCAAAGCGTTTTGCTTTAAATCATTCAAAGGTTTTTCTGATGACCGCAGCTTCAACACCTGTTCGCACGCGCTTCGCGCCCTCACCTACAGGTTTTCTGCATTTGGGCGGCGCACGCACCGCGCTGTTTTCCTGGGCATTTGCGCGCCACTATGGCGGCACGTTTATTTTGCGCGTAGAAGACACCGATCTCGAGCGCTCAACACCCGAGGCTGTGCAGGCAATTTTGGATGGCATGACGTGGCTCGGTCTCGCCCCCGACGAAGGCCCTTTCTTTCAGATGCAACACATGGACCGCTATCGTGAGGTCGTCGCGCAAATGTTGTCTGCAGGAACTGCCTATCACTGCTATAGCTCACCACAAGAGGTCGAGGCAATGCGTGAGCGTGCCCGTGCGACCGGACAGAAGCCGCGTTACGACGGCACTTGGCGACCTGAGTCTGGCAAGAAGCTCCCGCCGATTCCAGTGGACCGTAAGCCTGTGGTGCGTTTTAAGAGCCCACAAGACGGCGCAACAGCGTGGGTCGATTTGGTCAAAGGCCCTATCAGCTTTGATAACACCGAGCTCGACGATCTGGTGATTGCGCGTCCAGACGGCACACCCACCTATAACTTCTGTGTGGTCGTCGATGACTGGGACATGCGTATCACCCACGTGCTGCGCGGCGATGATCACGTCAACAACACACCGCGCCAAATTACGATTTTGCGCGCGTTAGGCGCTCCCATTCCTGAATACGGCCACGTGCCAATGATTCTTGGCCCGGATGGTGAAAAGCTATCCAAACGCCATGGCGCAGTGAGTGTCATGGAGTATGACCGTGACGGTTACCTGCCCGAGGGAATGATTAATTACCTTGCACGCCTCGGATGGAGTCACGGCGATGATGAACTCTTTACCCGCGAGCAGCTCGTCGCGTGGTTCGATCCGCAACATCTTTCGAAGTCCGCGGCGCAGTGGGATCCAAAAAAACTAAATTGGGTCAATGCCCACTACATCAAACACTATGATGATCACATGCTCGCAAAGCTTGTGGCGCCGCGCGTGACTGCGCGCGGGGGTGATACGCAACGCACCGATCTAGTGGCTGTCGTCAAACTCCTCAAGGACAGAGCTGAAACACTTGAGCAACTTGCAGAAGCTGCAATGTTGTTTTGCGATACGTTCACGCCTGCAAACGATGACTTGCGAGCACAGCATCTCACGGAGGCCGCGCGACAAGTCTTGGGTGACTTCGCCAAGCAAGCAGAAGCGCTTGCCTGGAACCGCGTAGAGATCGCCGCACTAATTAAATCTCTGCTTACGACCCATGGATTAAAAATGCCACAGGTCGCTATACCTTTGCGTGTCGCTGTAGCGGGCACAACACAAACACCGGCAATTGATGCGGTACTAGAGATACTGGGCAAACAAACCGT
>JBILJY010000030.1:0-18584 GCA_044376975.1 Burkholderiaceae bacterium
TTGAACGAATACCAACCGTCCCGAGTTCGACAGCTTGCTGTTTGGTCAAGTGCAGCAGTGCTGCTTTACTGGTGCCATAAGCCACGCGTAAGGTACTGGCACGTAAACCTGATATTGACGCAATATTTACGATTGCGCCACCCCCAGCTTTCTTCATGTAAGGCACACAGGCTTGCGAACAAAGAAAGGCTCCGTCCAAGTTTGTTCCCAGCACATGTCGGAACTCTTCAAAGGTGGTTTCGCCGATCGGCTTGAATACCGCGACACCAGCGTTGTTGACTAAGGCATCAATACGGCCAAACCGTTTCGCAACGGCGTCGATGCTTGCTTGCACTTGCTCTGGTTTGGAGACGTCGCAGGCGAGCGCAAGTACGCGTTCAGGATTGTGGAGCTCCGCCTCTGTTTTGGTCAGGGTAGCGGCTCCGATGTCTAGTAGGGCGACACGGTAATCATGTTCCAAAAACCATTTTGCAACAGCCAAACCAATGCCACGGGCGCCTCCAGTGACGACGGCAACGGGACGTGTAGTTTGCGTTGTGCTCAAAATTGAACTCCTGAAGGATGAAGGAAATTAGCAAGCAAATGGTTCAGGATCCAACTTTAACAAAATACACGGCTAAGTAAATCCTTGTTTATTGAGTTTTTTTGCTCATGAAAGCAATTAAGTCCGTAAAGGTCTTCCCATAGGCCGTCATTTCGGCATCCATTTCTTGCGGGCCGCCTACATCCAGTACGAGACCGTTTGCCTGGGCGAACTTTGCGAACTCCTCGCTCTTGCCAATCTTAAGCGCAGCAGTCACCAATTTGTCGAGCACGTCTTTCGGAAGGCCTTTGGGCGCGACAACACCGTAGTCTGCTGGCAGCGTCACGTTATAGCCAGCTTGGACCACTGACTGCGCTTGCGGAAACATAAAGTACTTGTCTTTTGAAAATGCGGCGAGAACCCGCACAGTGCCCGCCTGCACATGGGCTTTGACCGTTGGGGCATAACCACTGGTTGCTTCAACGCGACCACCAAGCAGTGCGATAAGTGCCTCACCACCACCGCCCGTAAAGGGCACAGTGGCAATTCGAATATTGGCGACCTTGTTGAGCTCTTGGATAACTAAATCCGGTGCGGTACGATAGCCAGAGACGGCGACCCGTATTTTCCCTGGATTCTGACGAGCAGCTTCAATGAAATCTTCGAACGTTTTGTAGGGAGAGTCTGCCTTGACCGTGATGATGGCTGGCAGTTTTACGAGTGTCACGATCGATTGGTAGTCAGCCGGAGATTTCCACGTAAGGGACTTGTTGACAAGAGGCTGGTAGGCGAGCGCGCTGTTTGATGAAAGCCCGATTGTGTAGCCGTCAGGTTTAGAGCGAATCACTTGTCCTACACCTACGGTGGCCGAGCCACCAGGTTTGTTTTCCACGTTGACAGAGATCTTGAGCTCCTTTTCGAGCTGGCTCGCGATTTGTCGAGAAATCGGGTCTGTCGATCCACCAGGTGCATAAGGAACGATAAACGTGATATCGCGCGATGGATAGTCCTGCGCGAGGGCATGTCCTGCTGAAACAAATATTGAACCAGCTAGAGTCGCGTGGATGAGAAAAGAATAGGCCTTCATGGGTCTGCTCCGTCATATTGTTATGTACACACTAGTATGCCTAAGAAAAGTCGCTCTTGCTAGCTCTGCAGATATCGTTACTATCCAAATAGACAATATATAAAAGGAAAGAGTGCGTTCATGACTACTCCTGCAAGCGATAAGATTGCGACGTTTATTACGTCGTTTAGAGGCGCCAACGTCACTTCTGACCAGTATCACGTGGCGGCGCGCGCCTTGTTTGACACTGTAGCGTGTGCTTTAGCGGGTGCGCGCGAGCCTGCCTCAAGGCTCGTTCTTGAATACGCCCGAGGCCAGGGGACATCAGGAGGTGCCCGCGTTTGGACGACAGGAGAGCAATTGCCGATTGAGCTTGCCGCGTTAGTAAACGGGACAATGGGGCATGCGCTGGATTATGACGATGTTTCTTCTCCATTGCGGGGGCATCCGAGTGTTGCAATGTTTCCAGCATTATTGGCTCTTGGTGAGACGATTAACGCTGAGGGGAAAGAGGTTCTTGACGCGTATGTGGTGGGTTTTGAAGTTTGTCTGCGACTAGCGCGTGCAATGGTCGATGACCACTACGCGAAGGGCTGGCACTCCACTTCATCGATTGCCAGCCTTGGTGCGGTGGCTGCTTGCGCGCGATTGCTTCATCTTCCGCATGGACAGTGTGTCAATGCGCTTGGTATCGCTGTCGCACAAATCGCTGGATCACGACAAAACTTCGGCACAATGTCTAAGCCGTTTCAGGCAGGGCAGGCTAATGCACTTGCGTTGCGCTCGATCGGTCTAGCTAGACTTGGCTTTGATTCATCGCCTCACGCGCTCGACGGTGACCAAGGTTATACCGCTTTATACGCCGATGGAGCTGACCTATGCACGCAAATGGATCAGCTTGGAAGCCTGCCATTGGAGCTTGAGACCGGCGGTATAGAAATAAAGAAATATCCGCTTTGCTACGCTACTCACCGAACGCTGGATGGTTTGATGGATTTGCTGGCGGAGAATCCAGACCTTTCCTTGTCGGAAGTCGATCACGTTGAGGTACTGACAAATTTCCGTGCGACGGTACCGCTTATTTACGATACCCCGCAGACGGGGCTTGAGGGAAAGTTCAGCATGCAGTACGCCGTGACAGCGGCCCTGTTAGACAAAAAAGTTGGTCTTAATAGTTTTGACGACCAGGCCGTACAACGTCCAGAAGTCCAGACCTTTCTCTCTCGCGTTTCAGTGCGCGAGGCAGAGCCGCCAATGTTCCCGCGCTGGGCGCAACTACGCATCACCTTGCGAGGTGGGAAGGTATTGAGCAAACGTATTGACCAGCTGCGCGGAAGCAAAGAACTTCCGCTGTCAGACGAGGAGCTCGTTACTAAGGGCGTCGATTGCTGTGCCTACGGACAACCCACCGTCGACGCAGCCGCCTTGGCTCGTGCATGCTTTAGCTTGCCCACGCAAAAATTATCATCCGTATTTGCAGCCCTTACGTCAAAGCCTTAGGTGAGGGGATAAGTTAGTACGTTCTTGGAGGCAGGCCTTGAATTAATTTTGTCGTACCAAGCCTCAATGTACGGGCGCCGAGTTCTCTCGAGCGGTAAGCCATACCAACGATGTATTTCGCAAGCCATTGGAATATCCGCCATCGTTAGTTTGGTTCCGGCAACATACTCGTGCTGACTCAGATGTTGTTCAAAACGATCAAGCAACACGTTCGTTGATGTAATCGACGCTTCAATTTTTTTGGTGTCTTGCTCTGGTCCGGGTATTCGAATGAGTTGCCAGAAGGCATCCCGTCCCGAAGGGTTAAATGTTGTTTGTTGCCAATCCATCCAGCGCTCTGCATTAAAACGTGCTTGTAGCTCGGCGGGGTATAAGTTTCCCAGTGAGTGTTTTGCACAAAGATATCGAACAACGACGTTTGACTCCCAAAGCGTGAAATCACCGTCTACCAGGGTCGGTACGACCGAATTCGGGTTCATCGCTAAGTACTCAGCTGTTTTAGTTAGCCCAAAGGTGCCGCCAGCATCAATCCGCTGATAAGGTATGCCGAGCTCCTCAGCCGTCCAGACCGCCTTGCGGACATTAATGGATGTGATTCGGCCCCAAATGGTGAGCATAGATTTTTCTCCGTATTTTTATTCAGATTGAATGAAGTCCAGAATCACTTCATACTGCTTCAAAGCTAAGGTGATGCGGTCGCCGTGATCGGTCCATTGAATGCCAGGATTCTTTTCCACGGCCTGGATGATGTACTCGCGCACCTGACAAAGGTCTCGTGCGAAGAGCGCCATCGCACCAAAAAAACTCTTGCGACCTTTTCCCGAGCAGGCATGTGTTCCATAAAGTGTTTGATACACATTTTCGGTGACGAAGACGAGTTCAAAGTCTTGACAGGTTACGCGGCTTTCGCCATGTTGGCCTCTGCGCACCAAGGCATTCGCTAATGCAGCGTAGCGGTTTGCTTGAGCGCGGGGCTTTGGGTCAACGATTAAGATCGCCGCAATGGCATGACTGGTATTGGGATGACTTTGCCACTCTGGTCGCCAAACAAGCTCTGGCGTTAAGTGTTGGCAGTAATAGAGCCTGCCTGCCTCAAACTGTCCTGGCTGCAGTCGGGTTGTCTTGAATTTGGCGTCCTTCACCTTTCCTGCTAGCTCGACCGGACGTCCAAAAGTTTGCACGTCTGTTAGCGCATAGCCTTGCGCACGGATGGCATGGTACGTCTTTGAGGCATTCTTCGTTTTAAACACAAGTCCATCGAGTCCTTGAGGACTTTGCAGGATCTCTCGTCGGACCTTGACCGAATCTGTTGGCAAGCCAACCAGCTCTAGATAGTCTGTATCGAAGGTCATAAGATGGTTGATCGACCCAAGACTATGAAACCCTCGCGCTGTCAAATAGAAACCAAGGTGCTCAAATATCCGTTGAGCACGATCCAGGTCGTAATGGACATTGACCACCAGGTGATCAAGCGAGAGATTTTGTGTAAGAGGCATGGGTATCAGGAAGAAAGAGTCGCAATAACGGGGGTATGGTCAGACGGTTGTTCGTTACCCCTTGGGCCCTTGTCTATGATGCAGGATTGACAGTGAGAGACCAAGGATTCAGAGAGTAGTACGTGGTCAATGCGCACGCCGGCGTTTCGCTTAAAGCTATTCATCCGATAATCCCACCAGCTAAATGATTTGGGCGGCTGCTCAAAAAGTCGAAATGCATCGGTAAAGCCCAAGTCGACTAAGGCGGCAAGCGCAGCGCGCTCGGGGTCGGAAACCAGAACCTGTCCGACCCACTTTTCAGGATTGTGCACGTCCTCGTCTTTGGGAGCGACGTTATAGTCCCCAAGAACAGCAATGTGTCGGTGCGTCTGCTTCTCGACTTTCAACCACTGGGCAAACGCTTTAAACCAATCGAGCTTGTAAACATATTTGTCGCTATCGAGGGACTGTCCGTTTGGGCAGTAGGCGCTAATGACGCGTATGGACTCCTGACCAAAGGGTAAGGTGGTGGCGATTACGCGCTGTTGCGGATCGTCATAGCCGGGGATGTTTCTCGTTTCATTGAGGCCTTGTACCCTCGAAATCACGGCGACCCCGTTATAGGTTTTTTGGCCTGCCCAAGAAGCGTGATAGCCGATATCTTTAAACGCCTGTAAGGGGAACTTGTCATGATCAAGCTTGAGTTCTTGCAAGCACAACGCATCGACAGGATTTTGCGCAAGCCACGCAAGCACCTGCGGGAGTCTCACTTTAAGAGAATTAACGTTCCATGTAGCAAGCTGCATCGCCATACCTTTTAAGCCTTCAGCCAAGAACGCTGATTCTAAACTGCAATGCCACCGATATACTCTTTTGGAATCCGCTTGACATTGCACAGCAGCTCGTAGGAAATCGTGCCAGCAGCTTTTGCAACCTGGTTGACGTCAATTTGTTTACCCCATAATTCGACCTTGCTGCCGATGCCTGCGCTGGGGAGGGGGGTTAGGTCGACGGTGATCATGTCCATTGATACCCGCCCAATGATTCTCGTGACTTCTCCGTCAACCGAGACAGGCGTGCCGCTTGGCACGACTCGCGGGTAGCCATCGGCATAACCGATAGCGACTAGGCCCACGCGCGTCCTTGCTTGCGTGACAAATTTTTCTCCGTACCCAATCGGCTCGCCTGCTTCGAGCCAGCGCTCGGCAAATACTTCGCTTTGTAAGGTCATGACGGGAGTCAAACGATCGATTGGATGAGGCAGGGGGTCGGCACCGTAGAGCAAAATACCTAGACGCGCCCAGTCTCGTGAGGCTTGAGGCCATGCCATCACCGCTCCGGAGTTGCTGAGACTGCGTGCGCCAGGCAGGCCACGGGTCGCTTCTTCGAACGCCTTGATCTGTCTGAGAGTTGTTTGTTTGTCGGGTTCGTCTGACGAGGCGAAGTGTGACATGAGTGTGACGGAGGCAACCGCCGGACATTCGGTTAGACGCTTGTGTGCCGCTTGTACGTCTTCAAGCGCAAAGCCTGCCCGGTGCATCCCACTATCCACTTTGAGCCATACTTGTACAGAGTTTGCTTCAAAGCGTGCAGTTTCTAGATCCTGAAGCTGACTGTCTTGGTGGATCACCACCCAGAGCGATTGCTGTTGAGCCTGCCGAAGTTCCGCGAGATTAAAACAACCCTCCAAAACGAGAATGGGGTTTGTGATGCCTGCGTTTCGGAGCTCGATTGCTTCTGCACAGAATGCGACGGCAAAGCCATCAGCAATGTCGGCTAAAGCACTCGCGCAAGCCACTGCGCCATGACCATACGCGTTCGCTTTTACGACGGCAAGGGCATTACCTTGCTGTTGTGAACGTCCCCAGAGATAATTTGCTCTAAGGGCTGTTAGGTCAATCGTTGCTTTGGTAGGACGCGTCATGCTTAGGACTGAGCAAAAATGATTCGCAATGATATCAGGCTGGAACGCTGGTTGCTTTGATAGGGTGGCCACCTGCAGTACGGAGATAGCGGCTGAGACTTAGCCCATCTGTGCTGATCTCAGGCCGCTTTCCGGTGACCTGATCTGCGACGAGTTTTCCGGACCCACAGGCCATCGTCCATCCGAGGGTTCCGTGACCAGTGTTTAAGTAAAGATTACTAATCGAGGTGGGTCCAATAATTGGCGTGCTATCCGGCGTCATGGGTCGCAACCCAGTCCAAAAACTTGCTTGCTTGAGATCACCTCCGGGAAACAGGTCGGTCACTACCTTCTCAAGCGTTTCCCTGCGTTGTGGGTTTAGGCCTAAATCAAAACCTCCGAGTTCGGCCATTCCCCCAACGCGTATGCGATTGTCGAAACGCGTGACTGCGACTTTGTAGGTTTCGTCTAATACCGTAGATTGCGGGGCTAGCGCTTCATCGATTAGAGGAATTGTTAAAGAGTAGCCTTTTACAGGGTAGACGGGAATGTTCAATCCGAGGTCGGAGAGGAGGCTTCGCGAGTAGCTGCCAAGTGCGACTACATACCGATCAGCTCGGTATGTTTGCGTGCCCGAGCGCACCCCGACGATCGATCCATTCGCATGCAAGATTTCCTCAATCGCCGTGTCGTAGATGAACTCGACTCCAAGGCTTTGTGCCATGGCTGCGAGTTTGGTGGTGAACATGTGGCAATCGCCGGTCTCATCGCTTGGTAAGCGTACGCCTCCGGCTAAAGGCGTATGCGCAAAGGCAAGGGCGGGTTCGGCTGATTTGAGCTCTGTCGCCGATAGCAGCTCGTAGGGTACGCCTAGCTCTTTGAGTACTTGGATATCACGTCCGACGGCATCCATCTGTGCTTGCGTGCGGAACAGCTGCAAAGTCCCGCGTGTGCGCTGCTCATAGGCGATTCCGGTTTCCAGTCGCAGAGCGTCCAAACAATGCCTGCTGTATTCCGCAACTCGCATCATGCGTTCTTTATTGATTGCATACCGCTGAGCGTTACATTGCCCCAGCATGCTGGCCATCCATTTGAGCTGCCAGATGCTGCCGTCCAGACGAATCGCGAGCGGTGCGTGACGCTGAAACATCCACTTCAGGGCCTTAAGCGGGATGCCCGGGGCAGCCCAAGGTGTGGAGTAGCCAGGAGAGACTTGTCCGGCATTCGCAAAACTTGTTTCGTTTGCGACGCTTGGCTGACGATCGATAACCGTAACCTGTACACCTGCCTTGGCCAAGTAGTAAGCAGTGGTTGTTCCGATGACTCCGGCGCCTAAAACGATTACTTTCATGGGATAAGTACGCTCAACCAGTGGAAAGTTAAAGTTTAAGACTAGTCTGTCAGTGGTTTTTTGTGTTTTTTTGCCATTCCTTTTGAGTATTCACTATATTTGTTGCTTTTTGAGCAGCTTTTCAGAGAAAACTGCAAAATCAGGTACTTAAGGACAAAATCCACTGAGTTTTTGTTTGACTCTGTCAACCTTCGCCACTACACTCAAGTGGCAAGATTCTCAAGCGACGCGGTTTTTGTACCTAGGCTGTCGCCCTTAGTGGTAATCAGTGGTGTCTATCCCTTCCTTGATCATCTAGCACGTTGGGCGTTTTTGCCCGTTTTTTTATCTATCAAGGAAGTTTGAAATGGCAACTGGTGTCGTGAAGTGGTTCAATGCTGAAAAAGGTTATGGTTTTATCATGCCTGATGGCGGCGGCAAGGATTTGTTCGCTCACTATTCAGAAATTCGCTCGAGCGGTTACAAGACTCTCGAAGAAAACCAGAAAGTCAGCTTTGAAATCGGTCAGGGCGCCAAAGGCCCAAGCGCAACCAATATTCAAGTGCTGTAATTCTTAACCGGCTGGCTTGCTTTTTGCTGGCCATCGGAAGTTAAAGCCCTGTGTCGCGAGAGTGATGCAGGGTTTTTTTAATTCGTTCACCTGCGAGTATGTATGTCTAGTGTGCAAGAACTTATTTCCCGTCGCTCTCAGAAGCTTGTGCAAGCGCCAGGTCCGAGTGCAGAGCAGATCGATACTTTGCTCCGGGCTGCGGTGTGCGCCCCTGATCACTCAGCGCTGCGCGCTTGGCGTTTTGCGTTGATTCATCGCGAGCACATCGATGCCTTTGCTGATTTGGCGATCGCAGCGACGCGTCGCTCGGGGCGCGAGGTCACAGCGCAAAAAGAGCAAAACACACGCAAGTGGCTTTCGACGGTGCCGCTGTTGATAGGATTGGCTTACAAAATATCCCACAACAATGAGAAAGTGCCAGAGATCGAGCAGACACTGTCAATGGGCGCTGCTGCGATGAATATTCAGAACGCGGCACACATAATGGGATTCTCGAGTTACTGGAGCACCGGCCTAGGGAGCTACACCGATGAGGTCCCCGAGTCGCTCGGTTTTGATCCACTCGATTATCGTTTTGTAGGCTTTCTTGCGATTGGTACGCCTATTCATACCCCGGCGCCTGCACAGCGTCCAGATCCGCAGACCCTCACAACGACTTGGCAGCCGAGTTAAGCGCTTTGACCGAGAGTGAGGCGCTTTAAACGAAGCGCGTTGGCTACTACAAAAACGCTCGAGCAAGCCATAGCGGCTGCCGCGAAGGCGGGCGACAACTGTATCCCAAAATTCGGGTATAGCGCGCCCGCAGCAACGGGAATCAGTGCGACGTTGTAGGCGAAGGCCCAAAACAAATTCTGATGGATGTTTTTCAGCGTTGCATGCGATAGTTTGATCGCATTGACCAGTCCGCTGAGATTGTCAGAAATGAGCACCACGCTCGCGGATTCGATTGCAATGTCTGTGCCAGTACCGATTGCAATACCGACATCGGCTGTTGCCAAGGCCGGTGCATCGTTGATGCCATCACCCACGTAGGCGACAACTTGCCCTGCTTTTTGCATTCGTTGCAGGCGCTCAACTTTACCGACTGGTAATACATTAGCGTGGACCTCGTCGATGCCCAGGGTATCTGCGACTGCGCGCGCGGTCAGGGGATGATCGCCGGTGATCATGACTGTGTGAATGCCAGCTGATTTAATTGACTGTATCGCAAGCTTCGCGGTTGGCTTGATGGGATCAGACAAGGCTGCGACCGCTACGACCGTGCCATCAATCGCGATCAGGATTGGTGTTTTAGCTAACAGCCCCCAATCTGTCATACGCTGCTGTTGATCCACTGTTTCAAGTCCTTGTTCGTTCATGTATTGCGACGTGCCGGCTGACACCCAGCGTCCTGCAACAAGGGCCTTCGCTCCTGCACCTGTCTGCGCTTCAAACTCCTGTGCCAAGGGAATGTTTAAAGAGCGTTCGTTGGCAGCCTGTACGAATGCACGCGCGATCGGGTGTTCAGAATGGGACTGCATCGCCGCAGTCCAACTCAGCACGGTCTCAAGGGAAAATGTTGGGTCAACAATTTCTAGGTCGGTGACTTGAGGTTTGCCGGCTGTCAACGTCCCTGTCTTATCGAACGCGACCACTGTGACGTCCCGTAGTCGCTGAAGTGCGTCGCCTTGCCGAAAGAGGATGCCGGCTTGCGCTGCTCGGCCTGTACCCACCATGACTGAAGTGGGCGTGGCGAGCCCCATCGCACAAGGGCACGCAATAATCAGCACTGCCACAGCAGACATGAGTGCATGGGCAAAGCGGGGATCTGGCCCAACGAAATACCAGATCAAAAAGGTAGTGAGCGCACATACTAGGATTGCCGGCACAAACCAAGCAGTTATTCTGTCGACGACAGCTTGAATCGGCAGCTTTGCGCCTTGTGCGGTTTGGACCATGCGCACAATTTGCGCGAGTACGGTGTTTCGACCCGTATGTGTCGCTTGAAAAGTAAAGCTGCGCGTGGTGTTCAGCGTGCCGCCTGTCACCGCACTTCCGGGGTGTTTCTCGGATGCGACGGGTTCGCCTGTGATCATTGATTCGTCGATGTACGGCGTCCCCTGCGTGATGACTCCGTCCGTGGGTAGCCGTTCCCCCGGTCGAACGAGTAGATAGTCTCCTGGCTTAATTGCCTCTATTGGAACCTCGACGATTTCATTGTCACGCGTGACGGTGTGTGCCGTGCGCGGCTGAAGTCCAATGAGATGTTGCACTGCATCCCCCGTACGACCTTTTGCTCGCGCCTCAAGCCAGCGACCAAGAATAATCAACGTAATAATCACCGCTGCAGCTTCAAAGTAAACAAAGCGCGCATTCTCGGGTAGCCAGTTCGGCGCGATCAGTGCTGCTAAGGAATAGAGCCACGCACTACCAGCGCCTAGGGCGACTAGGGAGTTCATGTCCGGTGCTCGCCGCCACAGTGCTGGTAAGCCCTTTAGAAAAAACACACGCCCTGGTCCAAATATGACGAGGGATGTCAAGACTGCTTGCACGGTCCAACTGAATTGCAGGCCAAGAGTGTCATGGATGAGCTGGTGTACCTGTTTCGAGGCATGGGAACCCATTTCAAGCAAAAAGACCGGTAGAGTCAAGGCAAGTGAAATAAACAAGTTGGTTTGCAAGTGCTGTTGTTCGACGGCTCGTTGTTGAACCAGGCTATCGTCATCTTGCGTGTCGTCGGTAATTTCAGTAGCGGGGTAGCCAGCATGACTCGCAGCAGCAATTGCGTGCGTGACGATGGCTGCAGGGTCAGCGGGTTGCTCGGCAAAAGTCAAGGTTGCGCGCTGTGTTGCCAGATTTACTTGAGCCCTAGCGACACCAGGGACAGCGCAAAGCGCTTTCTCGACACGCAATACACAAGAGGCACAGGTCATATCCTCGATATGTAGATCAACCGAGGCTACAAAACGTTCGTTGTCGATCAATTTATGAGCCATAATAAGTCGAGCATACCGAATGGAACTGTCATGATAAAACTTAATGTCCCCGAGATGTCGTGTAATCATTGCGTCAAATCAATTACAGCTGCAATTCTGAGCAAATACGAGTCAGCAAACGTCGTTTGCGATCTCAGTAATAGAAGCGTTGAGGTAAAGAATGGACCCAACGCGTCAGAACTGCAAGCGATCCTCAACGAGGCAGGTTACAGTTCAACGCTTAGTTTGGTCGAGTAGCTGTTTTAAGTCCGAAACGACTGTATCGATTTTCTCGGTATCTGAGGCAAGAAGTCGGGCGCGTCCGAATCGATCAAAGATGAATACGCCTCGGCTATGCGTGATGTCATACACATCAGCACTGTCTCCCGGTTTAGGCTTTTCTATTTGGTAGGCAATACGGTAGCGTCGCGCGAGGTCAGCAACTTGCTTCTCGTTGCCGGTCAAGCCAATAGCGCTAGTACTAAATGCTTTGACATAGGCTTGCAGCACGTCGGGGGTGTCACGATGTGGATCAACGCTGACAAAAACAATTTTTACGTCTTTGGCGCGATCGCCTAGCTTGTTTACGACCTCCGTAAGCTGGGCCATGGTTGTCGGACAAATGTCTGGGCAACTTGCGTAGCCAAAAAACATCAGTACAGTCTGACCTGTGAAATCCTTTTCGGTCATTGTTTGGTTGCCTGCGGCTTGTAGCGAAAACCGGAGATCAGGTAGATGTCCACTCACATCGTATAACGACCATTTGACGTTTGGATCTGAGCACGCGGAAAGCGCAAGCACAAATATCGTGGCACACGCTAGTACACCTCGCCTTAAGATGGTCAGCAACACAGTCAACGCGATCTTCCTAGGGTTGGGATGGGGCTTGGGTGGGCGTCATGCCGTGATGTCGCAACAGTGCATCGAGCTTTGGTTCGCGGCCTCTAAAACCCCGAAAGGACTCCGCCGCAGGCCGTGCGCCACCTACCGCTAAGATTTCACGCCGAAAGCGTAAACCTGTCTCTGCGTCTAGCGTACTTGAGGCGGCAGAGCTATTGGAAGAGGTCTTAACTGCTGCCTCCTCGAAGGCCTCATAGGCGTCAGCGGAGAGAACCTCTGCCCATTTGTAGCTGTAGTAGCCAGCGCCATAACCACCCGCAAAGAGGTGGGAGAAACTGTGTGGGAATCTGTGCCACGCGGGAGGTATAAGAACCGCTACCTCTTGGCGTACCGCTGAAAGCTGCGACATGACGTCTGCGATCGAACTGCCTAGGTGCTGTCGATGAATCAGAATGTCAAACAATGAGAACTCGACTTGACGGACAGTCTGCATACCGCTTTGAAAGTTTTTCGCCGCTACCATCTTGTCGTAAAGCGGTCGCGGTAGCGGCACGCCCGTATCGACATGGGCAGTCAAACTCTGCAAAACGGTCCAATCCCAACAAAAATTTTCCATGAACTGAGAGGGGAGCTCGATAGCATCCCATTCAACACTTGAAAAGGCCGATACGCCGAGTTCGTCAACTTCAGAAAGCAGGGCATGCAAGGCGTGGCCAGTTTCATGAAATAGGGTAATGACATCATCGTGTGTCAGTAAGGCTGGGCGTTCACCGTTTGGCCCTGCAAAGTTACACGTTAGGTAAATGATCGGCAGACGTACTTCATTGCCTACACGATGTCTGCTGCGCTCGCTGTCCACCCATGCTCCACCTTGTTTACCAGAACGCGCATGCAGATCGATCATTAGGTAGCCAAGGGTTCGGCCTTCAAGCGTCTTGACTGCATAGCCGCTTACTTCGGGGCACCACCCACTTACAGGGTACTCAACGAGCTCAACCTGAAAAAGGGTGTTGATGACCTCAAAAAGACCTGTCAGAACCCGCGGCTCGGTAAAGTACTGTTTGACTTCATCTTCTGAATAGTCATAGCGTGCCTCACGTAAACGCTCCGATACAAAGGCGATATCCCAGGGTTGCAAGTCTGTCAGGTTAAGGGATGCGCGAGCAAACTCTGTGAGTTCGGCTAAATCCTGTTTCGCGAATGGTTTGGCTTTCTCGGTCAGTTGCCTCAGGAAGTCGATCACCTCTTGAGCGCTTTTGGCCATCCTAGTTTGTAAGCGTAACTCCGCGTAATGTTTAAAGCCGAGGAGTTTGGCTTCTTGAGCACGCAGCGCAAGAGCCTCTTCTATTAAGGTCGAGTTATCAAATGCTTTATCACCTTGTTCGGAGGCACGGGTGGCGTAAGCATGGTAGAGCGTTCGACGCAGCTCGCGATCTTGTACGTACTGCATCACGGGTAAGTAGCAGGGCATTTTTAAATTCAATGTCCATGCCTGCTTAATTGGATCTTTGATCGAGCTGAGCACGTCAGCCGGCACGCCCGACAGGCGACCGACATCATGAATCACAAGGCTCCAGGTGTCCGTTGCATCCAATACATTCTCTGAAAACTTTTGTGAAACTTGAGCTTGTTTGTCTGAGTTGGTCGCATACGCTTCTCGGGACTCGCCTTGGAGTTCGACGCCGCTGAGCTTGAAGTCGCGTAGTGACAGATCTACAACGCGCTGCCTTTGTGGAGATAGTTGAGAAAACTCGGTACTGTCTCTTAGCTGTCTATATTTCGTATACAAGCCAGTATGCAGGCCAACCCAAGTTGAATATTCACTAATTGCCGGCAGCATCGCGTTATAGGCGGCGCGCAGTTCCGGTGTGTTGACGACTGCATTCAAATGACCTGCAACAGACCATGCGCGCCAGAGTGGCTCGCTTGCGCTGTCAACAGCATCGACGACCTGTGGCCAGGTTGCGGGGCTATCATCTTGCGAGGCAAGCTCAACGGCAGTCCGCGCTTTCGCTAGCAAGGTGGGTATTGCTTGTTCGATATGCTCCGGACGCACCGCGGCATAGTCGACAAACTGTTGGATTGGAATAAGTAATGGGTTCATGGTGTTATGCCGGACGCGTTGGAGCGCTCGGCCGCCTCGATAGTGTTGACGAGCAGCATGGCGATGGTCATGGGGCCGACGCCCCCGGGAACAGGCGTAATGGCGCCTGCGACTTGGCTCGCCGAGGCGTAATCCACGTCACCGCAAAGCTTTCCGTCTGCTGTACGGTTAATCCCCACATCAATCACAATGGCGCCAGGTTTAATCATGTCACCGGTGACCATTCCAGGTTTCCCAGTGGCCACGACAACAATGTCAGCATGACGTGTGTGCCAGGCGAGATCGCGCGTCTTAGAGTTGCAAATAGTCACTGTGGCACCAGCCGCTTGAAGCAGCATTGCCATTGGCTTTCCAACGATATTACTTGCACCGACAACGACGGCTACAGCGCCGCGCAGAGAGATTTGCTCAGACTCAAGTATTTTCATCACACCGTATGGCGTGCAGGGTGTAAAGAGGGGTGTGCCGGTCATTAAGAGCCCAGCATTACTGACATGAAATCCATCGACGTCCTTCTCGGCGGCGATTGCTTCGATCACGCGATGCGCATCAATATGCTTCGGCAGAGGCAGCTGAACCAGTATGCCGTGGATGCTGTGATCGGCATTGAGTGTTTTGATTCGACTGAGTAGGGCGTTTTCGGTGAGATCCGCAGGATACTGTTCGAGGACCGAGTGCAAACCCGCTTTTTCGCAGGCGGCAACTTTATTGCGCACATACACCTGCGAGGCGGCATCGCTGCCGACTAATACGACTGCTAAGCCCGGTTTGACTCCCTGCCTTGCGAGGACCGCAGCACGCTCAGCGACTTGTTCGCGAAGGCTTGCGGCAAGTTTGACACCGTCAATAACCTTAGCTGTCATGTGTGCGCCTCAGGCTTGGCCAACGCGACTTTCATCAAGTCTGCGACGGTTGTGACCTGGAGCTTTTCCATGATGTTTGCACGATGCGCTTCCACTGTCTTGATGCTGATGCCTAAGTCATCGGCAATTTGCTTGTTAAGTCGTCCGGCCACAATGCGTTCTAAGACTTGTTGTTCGCGGGCCGTCAGACGACCTAGCATCGCCTCGTGTTCACGCTGGGCCTTGGCTTGCGTCAGGCGCTGATTGGCTTGTTCAAACATACGTGCCACAATTTCGCGTAAGTCGGTTTCGTCAAACGGCTTCTCTAAAAAGTCGATCGCGCCCTTTTTGATCGTCGAGACAGCCATCGGGACATCACCGTGTCCGGTAATGAAAACGATTGGCATCGATGACTTACGCGTGATGAGCTGTTCTTGAAGTTCGAGTCCACTCATGCCGGGCATGCGCACATCTACTATCAACACGCCAGCAGTTTTCTCATCAAAGGCGGTAAGAAAGCTTTCGGCGCTTGAGAACGCACTAACGTGGTAGCCGTTGGCTTCAAGCAGCCAGCGCAGGGAGTCTCGCACCGCCTCGTCATCGTCAACGATAAATACAGTGCTTGCGACGTTTGGCGTGTTCATACTGGTAACTCCTCGGACTGATGGCTGTGCTCTGCTTCTAGGTTAGAAGCGCACGGTAGTGTAAAGCGAAAAATAGTTCCGCCAACTGGGTTGTTTGTGGCCCAGAGGCGCCCGTGATGCGATTCAATGATGGTTCGGCAAATATTCAAGCCCATGCCGAGTCCCTCAGATTTTGTGCTGAAAAAAGGTTCAAACAGACGCTCTGGCTCTGCCAGGCCGTGGCCTCGGTCTTTCACGGCTACTTCTATTTGATTGTCGTGTAACGAAACATCGAGTTCTAGAGTGTTCAGGCCGGCTTGATCCATCGACTCAAGGCCGTTTTTCAACAGGTTCAGCAATACCTGCTCAATTAGAATTGGATCTGCGTAGACATCCGGTAGCTGGTCCGGAATGTGACGAACAATCTCAACTTGCCTTTTTCTTGCATGGATTTCTGCCAGACTGATCGCGTTATCGACGATCGTTTGGATGGGTACGTTCTGCCTGCGAGGCTCGCTGCGTTTGACAAAATCGCGGATGCGACTAATGATCTTTCCTGCGCGTTGTGCTTGCGCAGCCGCCTTTTCCAGGGCGGGAAGCAAGGTCGCCATATCAGTATGTCCCGCCTTCACCATAGCGACCGCGCCCATACTGTAGTTAGCAATCGCCGTAAGCGGTTGGTTCAGTTCATGGGCCAAGGATGATGCCATCTCTCCCATTGTTGTTAGCCGGCTAGTTATCTGGATTTTTTCTTGCTGCACGCGTGAGGCTTCTTCGTGTTTGCGACGCTCGGTGATGTCGCGCGCGACTTGGAGGCGTACACGGCGTCCATCTGTCCAGGCCAACATTCGATGTTGAACTTCGAACCACTTCTGCACGGACTCCGAAAAGACTTCGACGGACTCATCGGTATAACGACCCCGGCGGCCAGCAAGCATCTCTTCGTGCCCTTGCGTTTGTGACCCGAATAGTCGCCGGTAGGTGCGATTGGCAAACAGTAGTTCAACGCCGTCACTGGTGTCCGCTGTAACGGAAATCGCGTCATCCAGACCTTCAAGCACGGTCATGAAACGCTCATGGGCCGCAGTGAGCGCCTCGCGGATACGTTTAGGCTCGGTGATATCGGTCATGGAGGTCATCCAGCCGATTTGAGTGCCCTTCGGATCAAGTAACGGGGAAACATACATCCGCGCACTAAAGCGTGAACCATCTCGGCGCTGCGCCTCAATTTCTACCCCTGTGCTTGGGGCCTTTCCCGACAGCACACTGTCGAGGACTTGTTGCTGGCTCTCGTGTTGCCCTGGCACCCAGTACGGGAAAGGTGGCATGCGTCCGATAAGATCAGCCTCGTTCCAACCGATCATTCGGCAGAAAGCGGGATTCACGTAAGCAATTCGACCTTCTAAATCAAGCACCCGCATCCCGGTCGACATGGAGTTTTCCATAGCCCTACGAAAGCCCGTCTCTGTAATGAGTGCGGCTTCGGCTTTCGATCGGTAGTGTGTATAACGCCAAAGCATGAGCAAGGCAAAAACGATAACTACCGATAGCCCGATCACCACCCAGATTAAACGCTGCTGACGCATTTCCTGATCGATCGTGATGAACATGACGCTACCGTCATGTAGGCGCTGTAGCCAAAAAAATGCGCTCATCACACAGGCATACAAGACCAGCACGAGCATTGGCGTGAGCCAATACCATCTCCGCCGCTTGAGACGGGCTTGGTCTTGAAACGGAGTTGAAACAACCGACTTAGGAGAATTGGACATTCGGGTTATCCATATTAGGGTTGTATTTTAGTCGGAGCTGAGCCGCGAAATATTCCTTAAATTTCATAATACGAAAATAGATACCGCTTGATGAAATTTTAGTTGCTCTGAATTCAACTTCTACCTAGAATGCCAAAAATACGCAAAACAAAGTAGGCTTTCACAATATAAGCTCTACCTAATCAGGAGATGGTCATGGCACCACAAGCTGCCGCTTTACAAGCTACGAACGATGAAGACTCGCTCGAGACTCAAGAGTGGCTCGACGCTTTAGCGGCGGTTCTTGATCGCGAGGGTCCAGACCGCGCGCATTACCTGCTTGAACGGCTAACTGACTTGGCGCGTCGATCGGGTGCAAACATTCCGTTTTCACCAAATACGGCGTATCTCAATACGATTCCAGCGGCGCTTGAGCCAGCGCACCCGGGTAATCAAGAGCTTGAGTCACGTATCCGCCATTACATCCGCTGGAACGCGATGGCGATGGTTGTCAAGGCTAACAAGCACAACCCACCTGACGGTGGCGACTTGGGTGGGCACATTGCCTCATTTGCATCGCTCGCGACAATGATTGGTTGTGGTCAAAACCATTTTTGGCACGCAGACACCCCCGAGCGTGGAGGCGACCTCGTGTACTTTCAAGGCCACTCGTCTCCGGGTGTATACGGGCGCGCCTACCTCGAGGGTCGGCTGACCGAGGACCAATTGAATAACTTTAGGCAAGAGGTAGGAGGCAAAGGGCTTTCTTCTTATCCTCATCCGAAACTGATGCCAGAGTTTTGGCAGTTCCCCACGGTGTCGATGGGTCTTGGCCCACTGATGGCAATTTATCAAGCTAGGTTCTTGAAGTATCTGCACGCGAGAGGAATTGCCGACACGAGCCAGCGAAAGGTGTGGGTGTTTTGCGGTGACGGCGAGATGGATGAGCCTGAATCACTAGGGGCCATTAGTCTAGCCTCGCGTGAAAAGTTGGATAACTTAATTTTTGTGATCAATTGCAACTTGCAACGGTTGGATGGTCCTGTTCGTGGTAACGGCAAAATTATCCAAGAGCTTGAGGGCGACTTCCGGGGCAGCGGCT
>JBILJY010000183.1:0-5272 GCA_044376975.1 Burkholderiaceae bacterium
CGCAATCGCAACTTATCTTATGAGGTTTACCCTAGGCGGCAGCACGTCCAAGCCGGTCCGCCGCACCTAACCATTGCGCCCCCTGAGGAACAGCCTCCCAGAGGATCCGTTCGTAGCCCGCCTGATCCAACGACCGCAACGTCGCATACAGTGCCTGGCCATATGCCGTAGGGTCGCTGGGCATAGCTACCCAATCGACATGGGAGCGTCGGATGTGGGTATCTGAGCGCAGCGTTGTCGCAACGCACACTATTTTTTTATTCTCGGCGACGACGAGTTCGCGCGCACACTCAAGCAGAGCGGCTGCAGACAGTAAGGTGAGCGGTGTGCGCGGTGCGTAATGAGATTTCAGTGCCCCAGAGACCCGAGGCGCTTGTGCATCAGCATCCAGCACGGGCTGTGCCAATACCGCAGCAATTTGCTCAGCACTAATGTGCCCGGGGCGAAGCAAGACAGGCCCCACACCTAAGTTCAAACGTGACAAATCAATAATGGTCGATTCAATCCCGACGGTGGTTGCACCGCCTTCTAATATTGCTAACCCCTTCGCCACAAGTTCCGGAAACTCATCGCGCACGTGGGCAACAAGGGTTGGCGATACTCGTCCAAACTTATTAGCGGAAGGACCTGCAATGCCCGCCTGGCCAGAGGGCTTGATCGCAGCGAAGGCACGAATCAACCGCTGTGCAACGGGATGCGAGGGGCAGCGAAGACCGACGCTATCCTGCCCGCCACTTACGACTTCTGGAATATGCGCCGCACGCTTCAGTATCAGAGTGAGTGGTCCAGGCCAAAAGGCGTCGATCAATAACTGCGCCTCAGGTGGAACTGTATCAGCCCAATACGTTAGGTCGGCTTCGGGTGCGACATGCACAATGACGGGATGATTCTGGGGTCGGCCTTTTGCAAGGTATATATCGTTCACAGCAGGCACGCTCTCGGCATCCGCACCCAAACCGTAGACCGTTTCCGTCGGGAAGGCTACTAAACCGCCCTCGGCCAGTATCTTCACAGCGCGGTCAATCTCGGAATCGGAGGCAAACACTTGTGTGCTCTGAGTCAAGCGGTTGCAGCGACAGGTAATCGCAAGAGACCAACCACCTGATTTGCTGTGTCGACCGCCTCGGCAAGACTGCGGCCCGTGCAATTGACGTGGCCCATTTTACGGGCGCGTCGCGCCTCCCGCTTCCCATACAAATGCAGAGAAGTTCCTTTGATTGCCAGCACACCCGCCCAGTTAGGTTCGGCCTGCACCTCATCTTGCCCGGGATACCAAACATCACCCAAAATATTCAACATCACAACAGGAGCGAGTAAGCGCGTGCTACCCAAAGGCAAACCTGCCATGACGCGCGCCTGCTGCTCGAACTGACTGGTCACGCAGGCATTCATACTGAAATGACCACTGTTGTGCGGGCGTGGGGCAATCTCATTGACCAGCAGCTGACCATCCCGCAGCACAAAAAATTCAACGCACAATACACCCTCATATTTAAGCCCACGTGCAATCGCAAGTGCCGCTAGCGTCGCGCGTTCAGTCATTGCAAAGGGCTCAAGATCAAGTGTCGTCACAGCCAAAATGCCTTGCTCATGGACATTGCGTGCAACAGGAAAGACTTCACAAGTGCCATCCAGTCCGCGCGCAAGCACGACAGACAACTCTTCTTTTAAATCAAGCATCGCCTCAAGCACGCAAGGCACGCTGCCAAACTCTGCAAAAGCTTTAAGCGCCTCATCAGCGTTTCGAACTCTAGCCTGACCCTTGCCGTCATAACCGAGACGTGCAACTTTTAGAATCCCAGGAAATAGGTTCGCAGGGGCTGAGCATAGCTCTGCCTCGCTGCGAACTGCGGCATACGGTGCAACAGCGACACCTTGCGATGCAATAAAAGCTTTTTCAGCGATGCGATCTTGCACAATCTCAACCGCATGTGCGCCGGGCGTAACACGACAGTGTGCCGCTAAAACTTCTAAGCTTCTCGCAGGTACGTTTTCAAACTCCGTCGTGACAGCGCGGCAGCGTTGCGCAAGCTTCAGCAGCGCCGTCTCATCTTCGTAGTCCGCCTGTATGTGCAGATCAGCGACCGAGGCAGCAGGCCCTTCACTCGCTGGATCCAGCACAGCGACGCGATACCCTAACGCTTGTGCTGCGTGACAAAACATACGACCGAGCTGACCGCCACCCATCAAACCCAACCACTCACCCGGTGCAATCACAAAGGCACCTTCATCGCGCGCGCGGCCTCAGTCTGACGGGCACGAAAGGCTTTAAGTTTTTCACGTAGGGTTGCGTCAGTCGTGGCCAAGTTTGCAATCACGTGCAACGCCGCATTTGCCGCACCCGCCTCGCCAATCGCAAAGGTCGCAACGGGGACGCCTTTGGGCATTTGCACAATCGATAACAAGGAGTCTTCACCACGCAAATAACGTGACGGCACCGGTACACCAAATACGGGCACTTCGGTGAGCGCGGCCATCATGCCCGGCAAATGCGCGGCCCCCCCGGCACCCGCGATCACAGCACGCAAACCGCGACCTGCTGCGGCTGCGCCGTATTCCGCCATATCCAACGGCATACGGTGCGCAGAGACGACTCGCGTCTCACAAGCCACACCAAAATCATTGAGCATCGAAACTGCATGCTGCATCACCTCCCAATCACTGGAAGAACCCATGATGACACCGACAAGCGGTGCGGCAGAGCTAGCAGGTGCGTTCATAACAAACTCTCGCAAGTCAGAAAGATAATCTTTTACGCACGCGAACCCAATGCGCGCTGCGCAAGGTAAGGGCTACGCCGTCAGTCGATCCAAGGCTTCGCGGTACTTCGCCGCAGTTTTAGCGATCACGTCTGCAGGCAATCTAGGCGCGGGCGGAGTCTTCCCCCAGTCTTGGGTTTCGAGCCAGTCGCGCACAAACTGCTTATCAAAAGACGGTGGACTCATCCCCTCTTTGTAGCCGTCTGCTGGCCAAAAACGTGAGGAATCAGGGGTCAACACCTCATCCATCAAATGCAAGGTACCCTGCGTATCCAGACCAAACTCGAACTTTGTGTCGGCAATCATGATGCCTTTAGTCGCCGCATATGTGGCAGCCTCGGAATATAAACGCAGCGTCACCTCGCGAATGCGCTCAGCCATTTCACGTCCGACTTCTTTGATGACGTGATCAAAATCAACGTTTTCATCATGCAAGCCGACATCGGCCTTCGCAGCGGGCGTAAAAATAGGTTGGGGTAACTTACCTGCTTGCTTCAAACCGGGCGGCAAGGCAATGCCACAAACCGAACCTGTCTGTTGGTAGTCTTTCCAGCCGGAGCCAATTAAGTAGCCACGCGCAACCGCTTCCACCAAAATCGGCTTCAGCCGCTTGACGACCACGGCACGACCAACTACCTGCTCACGCTCCGCTGCCGTCACGACATCTTCAGGCCTGACTCCCGTCGAGTGGTTTGGCAAAATGTGGGCTAACTTTTCTAGCCAAAAATCTGTCAGCTCTTTTAAAACCTGACCTTTACCTGGGATGGGATCATCCAGAATCACGTCGAACGCAGAAATCCGATCAGACGCCACGATGAGCAACTTATCGTCACCCACCGCATACATATCTCGGACCTTACCCCGCGCGAGCAGCGGTAAGGACTTGATACTGGATTGATAAAGCGCTGCAGCCACTATTGAACGACCTGTGACAGCTTGCCTGCAGCATATTGTGTAGCCACGTCTTTAAGCGGAACCACTTTGATCTTGCTGGCCTGACCTGCAGTACCAAACTGCTGATAACGCTGGACACAAATACCTTTGGCCGCTTCGCGTGCTGGCTTCAAATACTCACGCGGATCAAACTTGCCAGGATTTTCTGCGAAGAAACGGCGAATCGCGCCTGTCATCGCCAACCGAATATCCGTGTCGATGTTGATCTTGCGCACGCCAAACTTGATCGCCTCTTGAATTTCTTCAACCGGTACACCATAGGTTTCTTTCATGTCACCACCGAACTGGCGAATTTCTGCCAACAGTTCTTGCGGAACGCTCGAGCTGCCGTGCATCACCAAGTGGGTGTTCGGCAAACGCTTGTTGATTTCTTTGATACGGGAGATCGACAAAATGTCGCCCGTAGGCTTGCGCGTAAATTTGTAAGCGCCGTGGCTCGTACCAATCGCGATCGCCAGTGCATCCAATTGCGTTTTACGCACAAAGTCCGCGGCTTGCTCAGGATCTGTCAGCAACTGCTCCATCGTCAGTTTGCCATCTGCGCCGTGACCATCTTCCTTGTCACCTTGCATGGTCTCGAGCGAACCCAAACAGCCCAGTTCGCCCTCAACGGTCACGCCTAGTTTGTGCGCCATGTCGACCACTTGCTTGGTAACCGCAACGTTGTAGTCGTAATCAGCAATCGACTTACCGTCTTCCTTGAGCGAGCCATCCATCATGACGCTCGAGAACCCAAGGTCGATCGCACCTTGACAAATCTTTGGGGATTGACCGTGGTCTTGGTGCATCACTACGGGGATATGGGGATAGGACTCCACTGCGGCTTGAATCAAATATTTCAAGAACCCCTCACCCGCGTATTTACGTGCGCCCGCACTGGCTTGCATGATGACAGGGCTGTCTGTTTGGGCAGCCGCCTCCATGATGGCCTGCACCTGCTCGAGGTTGTTCACGTTGAAAGCGGGAATGCCGTAGCCATGCTCGGCGGCATGGTCCAAAAGCTGGCGCATAGAGACGAGAGCCATGAATAGTCCTTTTTAGAGCAAAATGTAGGGGTTACACACAAATAAGCCCACTATTTTACGGCAGCACGCCCGTATTTGCCCCAATTTGGGTCAAAAGCTTATTTCACCCATTTTTTCTCCTTTAAAGAGCCTGTCCATGCCCCTTGGCGCCACCCCCCAGCCATCTTCGCCCGTCATGGTTTCCTGGCTAGTAGACGACCAGCCCCAAACGCTCCCCTGGCGGTCCGAAAACGGCTGGACGCCCCCGAAGCGCTGCGTAGCCGCTGACGACACCATGACGGCGGATATCGCTTATCGCTTCGCCAGTGAAGGTGTGGGCCTTATTTGGACCGGAGATTTTCAAAATGCGCGGCAATTATTGCAAGCCCTTGCGCGCCGCGTCGCAAAACGGCGCACCAAATTCGCCGACATGCCCTATCCAGAGCGCTTTCACCAGGTACGGCTCGCACGAGCCCAGCGCGCACGCACCTTAGGGATGCTGTGCCTGCCCTTTGGCGCACACCATACGCTGCCACACCGCCGAGCTCCGGATGT
>JBILJY010000184.1:0-5251 GCA_044376975.1 Burkholderiaceae bacterium
TGCGGGGGCAGCTGCGGCCGGTGCGGGTGTTGGCCCTCAAACCTTGAACTATGTACTTGGCATTACAAAGGCCTACGCAACGCGCGTGGGCTCGGGGCCTTTTCCGACTGAGTTATTGGATGAGACTGGTGCGCGCCTTGCGAGTGTGGGTAAAGAGTTCGGTTCAGTTACGGGTCGCCCCCGTCGCTGTGGTTGGTTTGATGGCGCGGCGCTTAAACGTTCAGTTCGTTTGAATGGTATTTCCGGCTTGTGTATTACCAAGCTTGATGTGCTGGACGGCTTGCCAGTATTGAAGATGGGCGTTGGGTACGAGTTGGACGGTAAGCCCTGTGATGTGCTGCCCTATGGCGCAGCGGCGGTCGCACGCGCTAAGCCTATTCTCGAAGAGATGCCTGGTTGGACAGAGTCCACTGTGGGGGTGACACAGTTCGATAAACTTCCTCTTAATGCACAACGTTATCTGAACAGAATGTCTGAGGTCTGCGGCGTGCCGATCGATATGGTCTCAACAGGGCCCGATCGAAACGAAACCATTTTGTTGCGCCACCCCTTTAAGTCCTGATGAGTACACCCGAACAAAGCGACACCGACCTGTGGGCGGATTGGGATCAGTACCATCGTTTGATCGAGCAGTTGATCGTCCAGGTACACCAATCTGGCTGGGAGTTCGATCAGATCCTCTGTCTGGCGCGTGGCGGAATGCGCGTTGGGGATATCTTCTCGCGTGTATTTGATCGGCCCCTGGCTACACTTGCTACGAGTAGCTATCGGGAAGAGGCGGGTACGAAGCAAGGTAGTCTGGCCATAGCGCCTTTTGTGACGATGGCGAATGGAACCTTGACCGGCCGGATTTTGATCGTGGATGATATGGTCGATTCTGGGCAAACCTTCGATTTGATCCGAGCACACTTGTTAAGAACCTATCCCTCGATCACTGAATTGCGGTCCGCCGTGCTTTGGTACAAAGCGCACTCGGTGGTTACACCTGATTATTTTGTACAAAAACTGGACCACAATCCCTGGATTCATCAGCCCTTTGAGGCCTACGACCAGATGGATGTGCAGGATTTAGTCAAAAAGTGGTCCTAACCCCTGCTAAATCAGCGGTTTTATGCTATGATGACAGGCTATTTTGCTGTTTAACCGTTGTTATTTTTACGTCAAGCATCCTATGCCTATCGTTCGTCTGAAAGAAAACGAGCCCTTCGAAGCCGCACTGCGTCGCTTCAAGCGCACCATCGAAAAAACCGGTCTGTTGACCGAGTTGCGTGCTCGCGAGTTCTACGAAAAACCCACTGCTGAGCGCAAGCGCAAGCAGGCTGCAGCCGTTAAGCGCCACTACAAGCGCATCCGCAGCCAGCAATTGCCTCCGCGCATGTACTAATCCTCGGCGCAGCTCTTGCGCCGATCACGTATGGTCTGATCGTTGATCCCAGATTCCTTTATCCAGGATCTCCTTAACCGCGTAGACGTCGCGGATGTGGTTGGACGATATGTTCAGTTAAAGAAAGGTGGCATTAACCTTCTCGGTTTATGCCCATTTCATAACGAAAAGTCTCCCTCTTTTACTGTTAGCCCCACCAAACAGTTCTATCACTGTTTCGGTTGTGGAGCCCATGGCAGTGCCATCACATTTTTGATGGAACATACGGGTGCCAGTTTTCCTGAGGCGGTACGCACCCTCGCAGGCGCTATCGGGATGACGGTGCCTGAAGAAAATCGCAGCCCGGGCCAGCAGGCGGCAACAGCCCGCCGGCGCGAAGAGGTCTCACAGCACACCAAGGCGCTCGATGCAGCACAAAGGCATTACCTCGCTCAGCTGCGTGATAGCCCTGCAGCCATTCGCTATCTCAAACAGCGCGGTCTGACTGGACTCATCGCTAAAGAGTTTGGGCTAGGGTGGGCGAGTGCTGATCGGCAGGCCTTGTCAAAGGTTTTTCCGCATTACGACGATCCAATCCTTGTCGAATCCGGTCTTGTGATTGAGTCAGAAGACGGTCGGCGTTATGACCGCTTTCGCGAACGTGTCATGTTTCCGATTCGCAACGTGAAGGGTGAGATTGTTGGCTTTGGCGGACGCATCATCGGTAAGGGTGAGCCTAAGTACCTTAATTCACCTGAGACGCCAGTATTTTCCAAAGGAAATGAGCTTTACGGTCTGTTTGAGGCCCGCGCAGCGATCCGCTCTGAAGGGGCGGTGATCGTCGTTGAGGGCTACATGGATGTCGTCGGACTCGCCCAACTTGGTGTGCGGAATGCGGTCGCTACCTTGGGCACGGCCACGACGCCCACGCATATTCAGAAGTTATTGCGTGCAAGCGAAAAAATTATATTTAGTTTCGATGGTGACTCTGCTGGTAAGCGTGCCGCCTGGCGGGCCTTGCAGGCATGTCTTCCTTTATTGCGTGATGATATTTCTATCCGGTTTTTATTTTTACCGACAGAGCACGATCCAGATAGTTATATCCGGGAATTTGGTGAAGAAGCGTTTCGCGCTTGCCTCAAAGAATCGGATGCGTTGTCTACGTTCTTTCTGAACGAGCTGGCGTCGCGGCATTCGGTCAAAGAGGTGGAGGGACGTTCGGCGTTGGTGCATGAGGCGCGTCCACTGCTTGCGCAGGTGCCGGCTATTACGCTCAAAATTCAATTGCAGAATGAACTCGCACGACTGGTGCAACTGACGCCCGAAGAGCTGGCTCAATTAATGGCCCAACTGCCACCTCCTACGATGGCTGGCTTACCCGATGCGGGCGGAGGACGTGTTGGCGCTGATCGTTCCGGCTCCGATCGCGCAGGCAACCTCGCAGGGAATCGCGCACCAGGGCAAGCGGCGCGGGGCCAGGACACTACTGAGGCCGACGGTTACCGAACTGAGCCTCCAAGTGCACGCGAGTCCTTTGGTGGGCGTTCAAACATTCGGTCCCGGGGAGGCTCTGCGGCTGGAGCGAGCAGGCGTTCAGTGACACCGCTTGCTCGGCGATTGCTGCGCTTGTTTTTGACCCACCCAGAGCTCATTGATGATTTGGGTGAGCAGCAGCTTGAGATTCTCCAACGTGGCCCCAATCTGGAAATGGTACGAGAGTTAATCGTGTTGGCGCAGGCCACTGGGGCACGCCACGTGGGGGCGCTCATACAAGTGGCAGACCCAGGGGCCGATCTTGGCGTCTTGCTTGCTTCGGTCGCGGCCGATCTGATGGCGCAGGAAACCTTACCCAACCCGCAGGCGGAGTGGGAAGATGCGGTTCGTCGAATCGAATTAGAGAGTTTGAAGGCCGAACAAGAGGTGTTAATTGCGCAAGGTTTAAATAATTTGCAATCTCAGCAAAATTATCAGGAACTTTCTGGGCGCATCTCCCGTCTAATAAAGGTAATCGAGTCGGTTAAGACTAGCTGATTCGGTTAAAATCAAAGGCTTACTCGGCACATCTCACAGACAACTTAGACAAGAGCAATCATGACTCAGCACGTTGGCAAAAAAATATCTCTGGCAGCCGCAAAGCCGAAACCAAAAGCGGCCGTCAAGCCAGCGGCCAAAAAGCCCGCTGCGAAAGCGGCTAAACCAGTGCCTAAGTCGTCAGCCAAATCCACCAAGGCAAGCAAGCCAGTGGCTAAACCCTTGACCAAGCCCAGTAAGGGCATGCCTGCTAAACCGAATAAACCAGCGGCTAAGCCCTCAGCGGCAAAGCCTGTTTCAAAAACGGCAAAACCTGCCGCTAAATCAGTTAAGGATTCAATGAAGTCGGCTTCACCCAGTAAATCAAAACCCGTTGCGCCCAAAGCACCTGCCGCCAAGACGCCTGTAAAGGCCGTCGTTGCAAAAGCAGCACCCAAAGCTCCAGCTAAAACACCCGCCAAAACACCGACCCCTGTCGCAAAAACTGCGGCAGTCAAAACTCCAGTTAAGCCCGTTGCGAAAGCAGTCGCGAAAGACTCACCTAAAGTTGAACCAAAAGTTGTCGATGCAAAGCCTGCAGCAAAACCCGCTGTTGGTAAAGCTTCCGTTGTGAAGCCTGTACCAGATCGGGTGGCGCCCGCTGCGCCCGTATCGGCTAAGGCTCCTGGCAAAGTTGATGTGTCTAAGCCTGCCCCCCCGCCAGACGACGGTTCGCCTCCACCCAAGAAAGCGGGACGCCCGCCCGGCGGTACGGGACGGCGTCCAGGACGTCCTTCCAAAAATCCGAATAACGGGGACGGTGACTTTGGTGATGCCGGTGATGGTGAGCACGAAGTTGAAGTTATTCCTGACATCAAGCCTGTCAAGCGCGGTAAACGCGGCAAAGGCGATGCGAAGGACCTGATTGCCCGTGGTCCCGTCACACCCGAAGAATACGAAGCGCGTCGTAATCGCCTCAAGCTGTTGATCAAGCTCGGCAAAGACCGTGGTTACCTCACCTATGGCGAGATTAACGATCACCTCCCAGACGATCTGGTTGATGCAGAAGCGATCGATGGAATTATCAGCACGTTTGGCGATATGGGCATTGCCGTGTATGACCAAGCCCCTGATGCAGAAACACTGTTGCTAGGTGAGAACGCACCGGTTGCCACCTCCGACGATGATGTCGAAGACGAAGCCGAAGCGGCGCTCACCACGGTTGACTCTGACTTTGGCCGCACAACTGACCCTGTTCGTATGTATATGCGAGAGATGGGTACCGTCGAGCTCTTGACGCGTGAAGGTGAAATTGAAATCGCCAAGCGCATTGAGGGTGGTCTCAAGGATATGGTCAAAGCGATTTCGACATGTCCGACCACAATCAACGAGATCTTGAACCATGTGCAGCGTGTACGCGAGGCACAGGCTCAGATCGATGAGGTCGTCGACGGCTTGGTTGATGACGACGGCGCAGAATATGCCGGTGCTGGTGTGTCTGACGAAGCGGATGAAGATGGTCCGGCTGGCGGCATGAGCAGCAAACAGCTTGAGGATTTGCGCATTAAAGGGTTGGCTAAGTTTGAAACCGTGGCGACGCATTTCGTGAAGATGCGTGCGGCATACGAGAAAGACGGTTATCGCTCTAAGCCCTACATGGCCGCGCAAGAAGTCATTCAGAACGAATTGATGGGTATTCGCTTTACCGCCAAGATGGTGGAGCGTTTGGCTGACACCTTGCGCCAGCAGGTCGAAGAGGTTCGCAAGGTTGAACGTGCCGTGTTGCATACTTGCGTTGATCGCGCCGGAATGCCGCGTACGCACTTCATTAAAGTTTTTCCAGGCAACGAAATCAATCTCGAATGGGTACTTGGCGAA
>JBILJY010000031.1:0-18339 GCA_044376975.1 Burkholderiaceae bacterium
CCAATAGCGAGAAGGTGTTTTTGGTTGCCTTGGCGCAAGCGACACACCACTTACTTGAAAGTGAGGTGATCTGCGAAATCCTCTGCCAGCGTGCCGGCGTGACCAACATTGGGCGCCGCTCACTAGAAAGCCTCGTGAGTCGTTTGCGAAAAAAAATCGCGGCAGTGATGCCATCTGATGCGGAGTCTCCGATCAAGGCGGTGTGGGGTGTCGGTTACCAGTTGTGCGTTCCAGTGGAGCTGCAGGCCTAGCCTTCTTGTACGGGCAGGAAATAGCGTTAGTGGACTGCAGAGAACAGTGTGGCCGCTTGCGCAGAATCGAACGTATAGGGTTGCCCACAAAATTCACAAGCGATATCGATGGTATCGCGTTCCTCAAACATATCCTGTACCTCTGCTTTTCCGAGCATACGCAGCATATCGGCCACTCTTTGATGAGAGCAAGAGCAGCGCCAGGTAATGCTGCGTGGCTCAAAGGAGTGAAGCGCCTCCTCCCAGAATAAGCGATGCAAAATCGTATCGCGATCGACACTTAACATTTCGGTTGGCGTAAGTGTTTGCGCGAGATGTTGCGCTCTCTCCCAAGACTCTTGCGCAGTCGAGAGCGCGGTTTGCTGGTTACCGCCTTGCACAGGAAGGCGTTGTAGAAGCAAGCCTGTGCAGTATTCTGAATCAGCAGCAAGCCAAATGCGCGTGTCGAGCTGTTCTGAGCGCAGCATGTATTGTTCAAGCGCTTCTGCAATCGTATCGCCCTCTAGAGGAACGATGCCTTGATAAACCTGGCGCCCAGGCGTGTGTTTGGGTGGATCCAATACAACGATGAATTTTGCTGTACCACCTGGATTCACTAAGGACTGCAGGGTGGGGATGGCAGGCAGAGCGCGTTCGCGCATTTTGATGGTCGCTCTGATACTTAGGTCAGCTCGACATTCGACCACCATCAAGGCAATGGCACCGTCACCTTGCAGTTGCAAGAGTAAGGACCCATCAAATTTCAAAGTTGCCGACAGTAGCGTTGCGGCGGCGACCAACTCGCCAAGTTGGGCAGCGACGCATGCAGGGTAGGTGTGGTGTGCCTGTGCGGCGATCCACGTTTGCCTCAGCTGCACCGACTCAATACGGACACTGCGGTCTTCAAATAAAAACTTTTTCAGAGTGTCAGACATGCAAGCCAGAAGAATGTGTTAGCCCAAGCGCTTGAGCTGTTGGCGGAACATCTGACCGCGGCGCGCATAGTTTTCAATATTGTTGCGAATTGTCGCAATTTCTTCTTCTGATAGCGTGCGCGTGATTTTTCCGACGCCGATCACTAAGCTGCCATCTGGGATCTCACGGCCCTCGGGAACAATGGCGCCCGCACCGATTAAACAGTTGCGACCGATCTTGGCGTGATTCAGCACAATGGCTTGCATGCCAATCAATGATCCAGAACCAATCTGACAGCCATGTAACATTGCCTGATGGCCGATGGTGACATGGTGGTCAATGATAAGAGGGACCCCAACGTCAGAGTGCAAGACGCTCCCTTCTTGCACATTGCTGTGATGACCAATGTCAATTACCGTGTTGTCACCGCGGATGCTGACGTTTGACCAAATGCTCGCATGTTCACGAACAATGACATCTCCGATGATGTCCGCAGACTCAAAAATGAAGGCGGTTGGATCAATGCGTGGAGCGAGGTCGCCGAGTTGGTAAATCGCCATGATGAATAAGCCCTGTAAAGCCAGTAGAAGAGTCGCAGTTTACCCGACTGCTTTAGGCTTGCTTGCGAGACGACTGCGGCGTCCGGCAAACCAAAAGTACCCGTCGGAGTCTTGCTGAACCAGATCTCCGGTACGCCACCATCCTGTCGTTGTGAACTCAAGACTGGCGGCTTCATTACGCCAATAGAGTAGTGGGGTCACTGGGTCTGGGTGATCAAAGGGGTCATGACGGAAGATCGCTAGCTCGCCTACTTCGCCTGGTGTTGCGGGTGTGCCATCTTCCCGCAGAACAACCACTCGGTGCCCGGGAAAACAACGTCCGAGGCTACCGACTCGTTTTGGCCACTTTTGATTACTATCGCCCACTGCGCAGGCTAACTCTGTTTGACTAAAGATCTCGTTGGGGATAGTGCCAAGTACGTGCTCGCACCAGGCAACCACTGACGCGCTCAGGGTCTCCTCGCAACTTGCAAGGTGCTTGAGTGTGGCGAGCTGTGTCACGCTCGCCCTAGGTAGGTGCGCGGCCCATTGTTTCAAAATGCTAGCTGGGAGTAGTGCGTGACTGACGCGATAGCGTTCGATCAGAGCGGGTACTTGATCCAGACCCAAGGGCTCACAGACCCCGATAAGGGGTACACCGAAATACAGAGCCGGCAGTACTCCACAAAACAAGCCACTCGCGCGAGACCAGTCTATTGGCGTCCAGAATGCCTCAGCGTTGGCGGGAAACCAGTTTTGTGATGCAACAAAGCCAGATAGGTTTCCCATCAGGGTTGAGTGGGACAAGAGAACGCCACGTGCAGGACCTGTTGCTCCGGACGTGTACAGCAAGAGTGCGGGGTCGTTTGCTGCTGTTTGTACCGGCTTGAAGGTATCAGACTGTCTAATTAACAAGCTGCGCCAAGGCAATACGCGCTCATCGGGCACATCAATCCCAACTAATTGGGTCAGCTTGTGACAGCGCTGCAAGATCGGCAGCAGGTTATTTGCGCCCTGGGCATCGATCAGCGCGACGCGTGCTTCCGCATCGCGCAAGCGGTATTCCATCGCCTTAGGAGCAAGCTGGGTGGAAATCGGTAAGACTACCGCGCCGATGCTATAGATCGCGATGTGTGCGATGACTGCCTCAGCCCGTTGCGACATGATGACGGCAACGCGGTCTCCCCGTTTGACGCCCATTTTCAACAGACCATTGGAGAGCTGGTTGGCTGTTGCACCCAAACGCTCGTACGTCCAGACGCCGCGTTCGCCACAGACGTTTTCTGTCAGCAGGGCGATGCGTCGCGCATCGGCTGAGCTGCTTGTCCAGCGATGACAGCACTCCTGACCAATATTGAAATTGGCAGGTACTTGCCAGCGAAATGATTCGCACAATGAAGCGTGTTGGTCCAACATCCTGAGTGTTCGGTCTGTTTCAGACCGTTAGCATGGCGCAGCCTGCTAAATGGCGCAACAAAGACCTGCTCGGGAGAGCCAAAACTAAGGGTTTTTACTTATCTGCACGCTGACTAACCGGGTGCCTGAAAGCTTGTCGTGTAAAAACTGACCATCCTGGGTGAGCCAGGTAGGTAAGAACACCAAAAAAGGCGTCACTACGATAAACATAAGAAAGGCAGGCCAGCCCGATACGGTTGCTACAACCCAGATAAGCGCTGTGCCAGCCAGTGGGATTGGCCACATCAACGCATAACGAGTGAGCATTTGGCGCCACGTCAATGCGCCACCGTTTGTGCTTTGAAGCCGAATATGCCAGGCTTTCATGGGCAGTGTTTGTCCGTTGCGACGCCAGCAGATCAAAAAGTACACACCAATGGCGAAAAAGAGCCATATCTGACGCGTTCCGCGTAAAACTAGAGCGTGTCGACTTTGGGTGAGGGTGTCAAAGAGATAGCCGGCTAGAAACGTCACGGCAAAAAGCAAGACGCCCTCGTACATCATGGAGGCAAAGCGCCTACCTCTGGAGGGCGTCGATTCGCTGGCCTGCGCCTGCTGAGGGTCTTGGGTTGGTTTGGGGCTCGCATTCATGACGGGCATTATCCCGCACTTTCACGTGCCCCCAAACCTCTTTAGACCATGTCACGCATATTGGTTTGCGCGCGAGCCCGGGCGATGAAAGTCGCGGTGCTGCTCACGAGTTTGCCAATGCTGCGCAATGGGCGAAAACGGAATTGCTGGTCAATGGCTTTGGCCAACAGGTCGCGTTCGAGCGTATCGGTCAAGCGTACGGTATTGGTGGTTTGCATGATGATTTCCTGTGTGAATTAGGGATAACCCTATTATCAGGGAAAACCCGTATTCATGCAACCAAAATCAAGGGATAACCCTATACTCCAACCAAATGTTGCGTTGCGGCAACATTTTCTGAGGAACTGAGGCGACTTCAGGCCTTCGAACCCCAGGTTTAGTCGCGGTAGCTTGCTGCGACAAGTTCGAAATTAAAGAGCCTGCAATCAAGCGCTCCGTTAAAGACAGGAGTGCGCCGGTTGGCCTTAAGACGTAGATGCTTGGGTAGGTCGAGGTCAGAGGTAATAATGTTGACCTGCCAGCCCGCGAACTCCTGCTTGAGGTTTGTCGCCCATTCTCGCCAGAACTCTAGATCTTCCTCATCTAGACGCTCACCGTAGGGGGGATTGGTGACTATCCAACCCGTCGGGGCAGGTGCGGTAGCGTCTCGTGCGTCACCCAGTTCAAAGCGGATAGTGTCTTCTGTCAGGTACGCGCGCTCGGCATTACGCTGCGCCGCTTCAATGGCGAGCGGATCAGCGTCAATCCCAATTAACGGCGTCTCGAGCTCAGGGAGAATTCGGCTACGTGCTTCGTCTTTGACGTCCTCCCACCGACTTGCATCGTGATCGCGTAAGCGTTCAAACCCGAAAGGACGTGTCATGCCCGGAGGAACGCCTAAGGCGATCCAAGCCGCTTCGATCAGTATCGTGCCGCTGCCACAGAAGGGGTCAAGCAAGGCAGCCTCTGGGTCCCAGCCTGCTAGGGCTAAGATACCTGCTGCGAGGTTCTCGCGCAGCGGTGCGTCGCCTTTGTCTAGACGCCACCCGCGTTTAAACAGTGATTCACCCGATGTATCTAGGTAGAGCGTCGCGGTGTCGTGTGACAAAAATAGATGCACGCGTGCATCAGGGCGAACGGTATCAATCGAGGGGCGTTCTCCCTCTAGCTCTCGTAAGCGATCGCAGATGCCATCCTTTGCACGCAGGTTGCAGTACTGCAAGCTTTGCATCGGACTCTTGACTGCCGAGGTATCGACCCGCAACGTATGTTCTGCACCGAACCAGCGTTCCCAGGTAACGCTGCGGGCGAGTTCAAGGATATCGTCCTCCCTTTGCACGGGCGCTTGTCCTAGGCGCACAAGAATGCGAGTCGCGAGACGGGAGTACAGGTTGGCTCGCTGAATGCCTGACCAGTCCGCCACAAAGTGACAGCCTGCACGTGTGACGCTAACGCCGTCATAGCCTAGCGCGTTGAGCTCAGCAGCAAGGGCCTCTTCAAGCCCCATAGGGCAGGGCGCAAAGACATGAAAATGTTCAATATCGTTTCCGTGTGGCACAAATAAGGCGGTCTGTGGCACAAATATTTTTTCTTCCGTATGACGAGTGTCTCTAACTTGCGGCAACGCTTTGGGGCCACTGCTTCGAGGAGAGCGCGTCTTTGGTGGTGCTGCCGTATAGGTTGACGTAAATTGTTCGTCTTTCGAGGCAACGACCTCCGTTGGGGTCTCGACCGCTCGTTTAACTTTGTCTTTTGCGAGTTTAAGTTGTGCGACCTGACGTCCGCGTGCACCAGCGCGCAATCGAGGCTTATCATCACGTGCACTTGGCGAAGCAACGGTACGTTTTTTTATGCTCAGCGTGGCGCGCTTTGAGTCCTGCTCAGACATAGTGATTCTTTAAAAAGGCTTGACCACGACAAACGCTGTCGCGGCAGTCAGGATCAATACAGGAGCTTCATTGAACCAGCGATAAAAAACATGTGAGTGCGTGTTGCGACCCGCTTCAAAATTACGCAGCAACACTCCGCAACCATGGTGGTAACCCAACGCCAGAACAACAAGCACCAATTTGGCGTGCATCCAGCCATTGCCGGGACCTCGTCCGATGCCATAGCCAAGATAAAGCCACAAACCCAGAGCGATTGCTGGAACGGCAAGAATCGTCATGAAACGAAACAGTCTACGAGACATGCCGATCAGCACTTTTTGTGTCTGCGGATCCTGCTGCTGCGCCATGTTGACAAAAATACGTGGCAAATAAAACAGGCCAGCGAACCAAGAGGCGACGAACACAATATGAAAGGTTTTGATCCAGAGCATGGTGCGTGTCTTATCCTCGGATTTGTCCGTTGCCTTGCAATATCCACTTGAGCGTTGTGAGACCTTCTAAGCCGACAGGTCCGCGTGCATGTAAACGGTTTGTTGAAATGCCGATTTCTGCGCCTAGACCATATTCAAAACCGTCGGCAAAACAGGTAGGTAAATTAACGTAGACCGAGCTGGAGTCCACTTCGCGTTGGAACTGTTGGGCTGCCTGAATGTGCTCTGTAACGATCGAGTCTGTATGACCAGAACCCCAGCGTGTGATGTGGTCAATAGCATCTGCGATCGAATCGACTACACGCACTGCTAGGATCGGACCAAGATATTCGGTTGCCCAGTCCTCTTCAGTTGCAGGTAACGCAGAGGATAAGAGAGCCTGGGTGCGTGCGCAGCCGCGCAGCTCGACGCCGTGTGTTGCAAAACGGTTACCCAGTTCAGGCAGAAATTCTGCTGCGAGGTCTTGATGGACTAATAACGTCTCCATCGCGCCGCAGACCCCATAACGATAAGTTTTGGCATTAAAGGCGATCTCGGCCGCTTTCTCTAAATCAGCATGTTTGTCTACGTACACATGGCAGTTGCCATCTAGATGTTTGATCATCGGCACGCGCGCTTCATTCGCTAATCTCTTGATTAACTCTTTTCCTCCGCGTGGAATGATGACGTCAATGTAGTCTGTCATGGTGATCATTGCACCAACTGCAGCTCTGTCAGGTGTCTCCACCACTTGGACGGCGTGCTCTGGCAGCCCCGCAGCCTTGAGGCCCATGCGGATGATTTTGCCGAGTGCAAGGTTTGAGTGCAGAGCCTCACTGCCCCCGCGTAAAATCGTGGCATTGCCTGATTTCAGACAAAGCGCAGCTGCGTCAATGGTGACGTTTGGCCGTGACTCATAAATAATCCCAATAACGCCCAGCGGCACCCGCATTTGGGCAACCTGCATACCGTTTGGACGCACTGTAGTGGCCGTCAAGCTGCCAACGGGGTCGGCCATATGGGCGATTTGACGCAGGCCTGCAATCATCGTGTCGATGCTGCGGTCCGATAAGGTCAGGCGATCGAGCAGTGGCGCCGCCAACTGTTTGGCGCGACCCGCTTCAAGGTCAATGTTATTTGCTGCCTGAAGGCTGCCGCGTTGCGCATCGAGCGCGTGCGCCATCGCTTCTAGGGCCATTGCCTTTTGTTTGTCCGTTGCGCGCAGCATGGCGTGCGAGGCTTTGCGCGCCTGTTGTCCAATCTGCTGCATCGATTCTTGTATGGTCATGATTAAAGTACTCGTTATGTCCTAACGGGTGAGACAGCCACGCGCATGGCCAGGCGGCTCATTTCTTCCCATGGATCGTGAAGCCGACCCGGCACGTGCAGCCCTTTGATTAAGCGGTCGACTTCGTGAGCGTGCTGAACGGCAGCGGGCCAACTGCGTGCGGGAACACGGGCAATTGCTTCACGCGCCAAGCGTTCGTGTTGTCCAAAAATACGTTGTGAGCGTAGCACGCTCGCCATGTCTTGTCCTGTCGCGGCTGCCTGCGCCGCACGGGCAAGCGCGCGTATCTCCTCACCAACAGCCCAGAGTACGAGCGGTAGCGCTTCACCTTCAGCTTTCAGGCCTGCCATCATCCGCAACATTCTGGGAACATCTCCAGATAACATCGCATCACGCAGTCCAAAGACGTTGTAGCGCGCCACATTCATGACAGCTTGTTCGACCTGGACCGCATCGAGCATACCCGGCTCAAACAAGAGACCGAGCTTTAGGATCTCTTGGTGGGCGGCTAGTAAATTTCCTTCGACTTTGTCGGCCAGCCAGCTTAAGGTTTCGGGGCTAGCTTGTTGGGATTGCTTGGCGAGTCGTTTGGCAATCCACTGCGGTAATTGTGCACGCTCGATATTTGGCATGTCGAGCACCGTTCCTGCCTTGAGCAGAGCAGTTGCCCATTTGCCGTCGCGCGTGGCCTTGTCCAGTCTAGGTAGGGAAACGATTGTTAGTACATCCCCATCTGCCAACCCCGCGCAGCGTGCAGCCAAGGCTATCAGAGCGTCTGCCCCTTGTTTGCCCGGCTTGCCTGTGGGTAGTGCTAATTCGACAAGTTGCTTGTCACCGAATAATGAACCACTTTGACTCGACACGCTTAGCGTGCTCCAGTCGCTACGCGCATCCATTAAGAAGGAAGTGCGTTCGAGATATCCGCCAGCCTTAGCGATTGCACGTAAGGCGTCAGCTGCTTCAATCGTGAGCAAAGGGTCGTCGCCGATGACGACATAGAGGGCCGCCAGGCTTGCGCCTGGGCGACTGAGGTTTTCAATTAGGCGTTCAGGATCCACCTAGCCCCCAGTTTATTGAGGGTTGACCGAGACTGGCGGCGGCGTGAGCGAAGGGTTCTGCCACATGGGAGGGACGAGCGTTGGCTCATTAACGGGCGCAACGGTTTCGATCTCTTCTGCTTCTTCACCCTTAAGCTTAGACAAGGTTTCCCAGCGCTGGGTGATGTCTGGTGCTGTAATGCGCCGCACGATGCGTGTCACAAGACTTTTTTGCATGTCTCTAAAGAGCGTCGCCGCTTCACCTTCCTTCGCTTGCACAACCCGCTCGTCAAACGGCATGCTTCGCGTAGCCGTGAGCGTCGTGTCAGGGAGAATAACTTGATCCTTAGCGTTGACTAGCCTGAAGGTGAACTTCAAAGTCAGCTCAAATTCTTCGACCTTTCCCTGCGCGTTCAGCGCAACGATTCGCGTTTGGCGTTCTTCGCTAAGCTGCTCTAGACGCGCTTGAGCAAGTTTGCGTACTTGCCTAACCTTAATATTATCTTGCGCGGCTTTGCTCTCGACATCTTCGTCTTCCTTCATGTCTCGGGGGCGCACTTTAATGTCATTGAGTTCGATGAGGCGTGTGCTTGGCGAGACCGCACGAATTGAACGACGCACGTCGGCGCCAAACTGCGAGTTTTGTGGAATTGTGATGTGCAACGAATCAAAAGGAAGAGGAGTCGATCCTTGCATTTTGAAACCGCAGCCCGCAAGCAGCAGACCCGCCATACCTACAATGATCCAACGCCACACTTCAGTGAGTGGGAGAGGGAAGTCAGGGCGGTCTGTCAGGCGCTTATTCATCGGGCTGTTTGTCCTATTAACCGACTACGTTGACGAGTTTACCGGGTACAACGATGATGCGCTTGGGCGTACGGCCCTCCAGATTGCGCTGGACGGCTTCATGCGTGGCTGCTAACTGTTCAATCTGTTCGCGCGTAGCCTCACGCATGACACTGAGGCTGCCTCTGAGTTTTCCGTTGACTTGGAGTACTAGTTCAATTTCATCGGTTACCAGGGCAGCTTCGTCTACGGTTGGCCAAGGGGCGTCTAGTAAGTCGCCATACAACGCGCTGTATCCCAGCTCTGACCAAAGATGCCAGGTTACATGAGGAACAACTGGGTACAGCACACGCAGCAAGACGCCAAGTGTTTCCGCAGTCGCTGCGCGAGCAAAGTTCGAATCGCCTAGGGTGGCATCGTCAATGGCATTGAGCATTTTCATACACGCAGAAACAACGGTGTTGTACTGAATGCGCTGGTAGTCATAGTCAGCTTGCTTGAGCAGAGTGTAGATCTCAAAGCGTAGCTTTTTAATTTCGTTGCTTGCGCTTGACCAGTCCGTCGTGGGTGTTTTGAGTCCCGCCGTAACCTCTGCTTGCTTCTGAAAGCAGAGCGACCAGAGTCGACGTAAAAAGCGGTTCGAGCCTTCTACACCGGAATCCGACCACTCGAGTGTTTGTTCGGGTGGGCTTGTGAACATTACAAACAAGCGAGCCGTGTCTGCACCTTGGGTGTCGATTAATGACTGGGGATCTACGCCATTATTCTTCGACTTAGACATGGTACCCACGCCGCCGTAGGCAATGTCACGGCCATTGCTCTTGAGCTTGGCGCCAACAACCGCGCCTTTGGTGTCGTAGACGTTTTCAACCTCTTCAGGCCAGAAGTACTCGACGCCACCTTTCTCGTTCTTGGCCGAATAGATGTGATTGAGCACCATGCCTTGGCACAGTAGCTTGGTAAAGGGTTCATCGAACTTGACCAGACCCAGGTCACGCATCACACGTGTCCAGAAGCGCGCATAAAGTAAGTGCAGCACAGCATGTTCAATGCCGCCGATATACTGATCCATCGGCATCCAGTAATCATTGCGCGCATCGACCATTTGTTGATCATTGCCAGGCGAGGTGTAACGCATGAAATACCATGACGAATCGACGAAGGTATCCATCGTGTCGGTTTCGCGTTTTGCTGGCTTGCCGCACTTTGGGCAATGGCAAGACAAGAAGCCTTCATGCTTGACCAAGGGGTTGCCACTGCCATCGGGGATCAGGTCGTCGGGTAAGACAACTGGCAAATCCTTTTCTGGCACCGGCACCGCACCGCAGTCTTGACAATGGATGATTGGGATGGGCGTGCCCCAATAGCGTTGTCGCGAGATACCCCAGTCACGCAAGCGCCACGTTGTCTGACGGGTGCCTAAGCCGAGCGCTTCGAGCTTGCCCGAGATCGTCTCAATGGCTTGTGTGAAAGTCAGGCCGTTATACTCACCAGAGTTAACTAAACGGCCCGTTTGTTTGTCCGCATAGGATTCGTGCCAAACTTTGTTGTCGAACGGCTTGTCGCCAACTTGCACCACCTGCGTAATAGCGATGCCATATTTATTTGCAAACGCAAAGTCGCGTTCATCATGCGCAGGCACACCCATGACCGCGCCATCGCCATAGCTCATTAAGACATAGTTGCCTACCCACAGTGCGACTTGTTTGCCTGTCAGGGGGTGCGTGACAGTCAGTCCTGTATCTAGACCTTCTTTTTCACGCGTGGCGAGCTCAGCTTCGGTGGTGCCACCGCGTTTGCACTGTTCGATAAAGGCAGCCAGCGCAGGGTTGGTGCTCGCTGCGTGGGTTGCCAAAGGATGCTCTGGTGCAACCGCGCAGAACGTAACCCCCATGATCGTATCGGCACGCGTCGTGAAGACAAACATCTTGCCGTCTTGGATCAAATGACCCTGCGCATCCTTGATGGCATGCGTAAATGCAAAGCGCACACCTTCGCTTTTGCCGATCCAGTTTTCTTGCATGGCACGAACACGGTCGGGCCATCCTTCTAGACCATTTTGTACTTGCTCAAGGAGCTCACTGGCATAGTCAGTAATGCGTAGGTAGTAACCAGGAATTTCACGTTTCTCAACCGGTGCGCCAGAGCGCCAGCCACGACCGTCAATGACCTGCTCGTTTGCCAAGACAGTATTGTCAATGGGATCCCAGTTCACAACCTGCGTCTTGCGATAAGCAATGCCTTTTTCAAGCATTTTCAAAAAGAGCCACTGATTCCACTTGTAGTATTTGGGATCGCAGGCACACATTTCGCGTGACCAGTCGATCGCCAACCCCATCGCCTTCATTTGCTTCTTCATGTAGGCGATGTTGTCGTATGTCCACTTTGCGGGCGGAACATTGGATTTGATGGCTGCGTTTTCAGCGGGCATGCCGAACGCGTCCCAACCCATTGGCATCAAGACGTTGTACCCACGCATGCGTAATTGCCGGGCCATCATGTCGTTGATGGTGTAGTTGCGGACGTGACCCATGTGCAACTTACCACTGGGGTAGGGCAGCATCGAGCAAGCATAGAACTTGGGTTTCGGTTCTCCTGCTGCATTTTTTGCGCCCTCGGTTACGAGGTAGGCATCACGAGAGTCCCAGTTAGCGTGGGCAGCCGCTTCGACGGCGTTAGGTTGGTAGCGTTCCTGCATGAATACAGCCAAAAAAAGGTGACACGCACAATGCGTCGATCTGGATGACATTATAGGGCGGTAAGCCCCTCGCACCCTAGCGAAAGGCGGGTCACGTCGACATAAACTGGAGACAAAATTCGACCACAAAAACAAACAGCCTCGCTAAGCGAGGCTGTTGGCGGAGAAACCGGACCGTCGGCTCGAATTACTTGAGCTTCGTTTCTTTGTAGTCAACGTGCTTACGAGCGACTGGATCAAATTTCTTGATCAGCATTTTCTCGGGCATGTTGCGCTTGTTTTTTGTCGTTGTGTAGAAATGACCTGTTCCAGCGCTGGACTCAAGCTTGATTTTTTCGCGTGCACCTTTTGCCATGACGGTCTCCTTTAAGCGACTTCGCCGCGTGCGCGAAGATCTGCGAGCACGGCGTCAATGCCGTTCTTGTCGATTGTGCGGATCGCATTCGTGGTCACGCGCAGGCGCACCCAACGGTTTTCGCTCTCAACCCAAAAACGGCGCGACTGCAGGTTTGGCAGGAAGCGACGCTTGGTTTTGTTGTTAGCGTGCGAAACATTGTTGCCCACCATGGGCTTTTTTCCGGTCACTTGGCATACACGTGCCATGGCTACACCTATTGTTTGGTCAGATTTTTACATCAAGTCGGACATTCTAATACGAAACCGAGGTTTAAATCAAACTGCTCGGGTGGTTTTGCGTGCCAGAGCACCTAGGAGGCACGCCATGGAGGTACACCCCCCCATAATGAGCGCCAAAGGCAAGGGACCCGGTGCCGTGAGCATGCTGACCGTCAATCCGGCCAAGGCGCCGCAAGAGATCGTAATTGTACCCATCATGGCCGACGCAGACCCTAACTGCCTACCTTGGTCTGACAGCGCCATCGCAGCCGAATTTGGGCCAACAAAGCCTTGGCTAAACATAAAACACATCATGCATCCCATGATGGCGGGTAGGCTGGCTGCTCCGAGTAATGTCAGTGAGAGGGCTGAAACGCCGGCCGCCATCATTAAGGCGAGCGCCCAAGGCAATAGCTTTTCAGGGCGATGGCGCTTGAGCAAACGGGCGCTTACCTGGGAGCCCATAATCAAGCTGCACGCATTGATCGCGAAGAGCAGGCCGTAGGTCTGTGGGCTGACGCCGAAGTGTTCGATAAATAACCTGGGCGACGCGACGATGTAGCCAAAAAGTGTGGCTGATCCCATTCCTCCTGAGAGGGCAAAGGCGGCAAAGCGCTTGTGCCGCAGCAGCCCGGCATAAGTCCGTAAAATATTGCCCCAACTAAGCATTATTTTATTTTGAGGCGGAAGGCTTTCGGTCATCACCTTCCAAACCGTCACCAGCAACACGAGTCCAATTAAGGTGATGACCGCAAAGATGCCTCTCCATCCTGCAAGGGCCAGAACCTGAGATCCCAGGATTGGTGCCAAGATGGGGGCGACCCCCATGACCAACATCAACATGGACAGCGCACGCGCAGCTTCTTGAGTGTTGTAGTGATCGCGCACGACCGCGCGTGAAATCACCATCCCGGCCGCTCCACCCATGGCTTGAGCCACTCGGCTGATCGTTAGAAATTCGACACTCGGGGCAAAGGCACAGGCCGCAGAGGCTAGGATGTACAACACCAGTGCGAAGTAAAGCGGTGGTTTACGTCCGAAGCGATCAGCCAACGGCCCGTAAATGAGTTGTGCACTCGCCATGCCGATTAAGTACGCGGCGAGGGTGCGTTCTACCTCATTGCTTGTCGCTGAGAGCCCGCGCGCAATTTCCGGGAAGGCCGGAAGGTACATATCGATTGAGATCGGGCCAATCGCTGTGAGCGCGCCCATCAAAATCAACCAGCCGGGTAGCCCCATCGCGGCCAGCTTCAAGCAGCGAGTGCCGTGGGTACGTTTACCTCGCGAGCGGCTTGCGCTGCAATCTCAAAGGAGCGCAGTCGTGCTTTGTGATCAAAAATCTGGCCTGCCATAATGAGCTCATCGGCCCCCGTTTTATCGACTAAGGCTTGCAGGCCGCGTCGTACCGTTTCTGGTGAGCCCACTACGGAGCAGGAGAGTTGCTCAGAAACGGAGACTTTTTCGTAAGGGGTCCAGAAGGTCTCAATATCATCAATGGGTGGGGGTAGTTGCCCGCGCGTGTTGCGGCGCATGCGTGTTGCATGTTGTTGGTGTGTCGTAAATAAATAACGCGCTTGTTCATCCGTATCTGCGGCAACGATATTCACACCAACGCCCGCATGTGGTTTGGCTTGCTGACTAGAAGGTTTGAACAAGCTCTTATACGCGTGCAGAGCCTGCATCAGCGCCTCGGGCGCAAAGTGAGATGCGAACGCATAAGGCAATCCAAAGTGTGCGGCAACTTGTGCTCCGTAGGTGCTGGAGCCCAGAATCCATATGGGTACATGTAAACCAGCGCCCGGAATTGCCTTCACGGCCTGTCCGGGTTGTACATCGTCGAAGTAAAACTGCAACTCTTGCACATCCTGTGGAAACTGGTCTGATGAGCTTTGTAGGTCGCGCCGTAAGGCACGCGCGGTCATTTGATCGGTACCTGGCGCACGGCCTAAGCCAAGCTCGATACGACCAGGAAACAAGGAGGCGAGCGTACCGAATTGTTCCGCCACTACCAAAGGTGCATGGTTTGGCAGCATGATTCCTCCCGAACCAATCCGAATGGTAGAGGTACCAGCGGCCACATAACAAAGTGCAACGGCGGTCGCTGAACTGGCGTTGCCAGTCATATTGTGGTGCTCGGCCATCCAGTAACGTGTGAAGCCCCACTTTTCTGCGTGTTGTGCAAGGTCGCGGGAGTTATTCAGGGCGTCGGTGGCCGTAAAACCCTGTGGAATCGGCGATAAATCCAGAATTGAGTAAGGGATGCTCATAGGTCGTTAGGCTGCTTTGGCGGGTTATGCTTATGGACAGGGGTAAAGATGACTGCTTAGCTTTGCTTTAAGTTGATTCAATAATACGCCCATTTTTTCGCCGAGTGACGTAAAGCCTCGGCCTTAGGAATGCAAACTGTCTGTTATTAAAGGAGCACGCGATGCGTGAAGTGTTTATTACCGCAGCAGCCAGAACCGCCATTGGTGATTTTGGTGGGGGCCTCAAAGATGTAGCCCCAATTGATCTCGGTGCAACCGTCGTGAAGGCAGTATTACAGCGTTCGGGTGTTGATGGTTCCGCTGTTGGTCACTTGGCCTTCGGTCATGTTGTGCACACTGAGCCGCGCGATATGTACTTGTCGCGTGTTGTAGCGTTAAATGCTGGCTTGCCCCAGAGTTGCGCGGCATTCAACGTCAACCGTCTATGTGGTTCGGGACTGCAGGCGATTATTTCGAGCGCTCAGTCGATTTTATTGGGTGATACCGAAATGGCTATTGGTGGTGGTGCCGAAGCAATGAGCCGAGGCGGCTATCTATCACAGACGCAACGCTTTGGCGCTCGGATGGGTGACACAACAGTTTCGGACATGATGGTTGGGGCGCTGACAGACCCCTTTGGTCGCATGCATATGGGCGTGACTGCAGAGAACGTCGCCAAACAGTTTGGGATTTCGCGTGCGGACCAGGACGCGTTGGCAGTCGAGTCGCATCGCCGCGCGGCCAAGGCTCAAGATGAAGGGCGTTTTAACGATCAAATCGTGCCCGTTGTCATCAAGACGCGTAAGGGCGAAGTGGAATTCAAAGTTGACGAGCATCCACGTCGTGATGTGTCGATAGAGGGCTTAGGCGCATTGCGTGCTGTGTTTGTTAAAGAGAATGGTACGGTAACCGCTGGCAATGCGTCAGGTATTAACGATGGTGCAGCGGCGATTTTAATGATGAGCGGCGAGGCAGTGAAATCCAGTGGTGCCAAACCCATGGCGCGTTTAGTAGCCTACGCGCATGCAGGCGTTGACCCAAACATCATGGGAATTGGCCCCGTTCCTGCTACGCAAGCGGTGATGAAGCGTGCAGGGTTGACGGTTGATCAGATGGATGTGATTGAAGCCAATGAAGCCTTCGCTGCACAAGCTTGCGCGGTAGCGAAAGAGCTGAAGCTGGATTCTGCACGTTTGAATCCTAACGGCAGCGGCATTTCGCTCGGACACCCAATTGGTGCGACCGGCGCGATCGTCACGACCAAGGCTATTTATGAATTGCACCGCATCGGTGGGCGTTATGCGTTGGTGACGATGTGTATTGGCGGTGGCCAAGGGATCGCAGCAATTTTCGAGCGCGTGTAACTGGGGGCTTGTTCGTTGCTAGGGCCTTCGCGGTCTTAGAAGGGGACAACTTAGGTTGTCCCTTTTTATTTTTTAAAGATGACCAAGCTCTGCGATCGACACGACTTGGTTGGCTGCGATCACGAGATGGTCTAGCAGCGCGATGTCGACTACCGCCAGAGAGTGTTTCAGTTGGCGGGTGAGTGCAATATCCGCCGCACTGGCTTGCGCTAGCCCTGAGGGATGGTTGTGCGCCAGGATCATCGCTGCCGCGTGATGTGTCAGGCCGATCTTGACAAGTTCGCGCGGGTAGATCGTCGTTTCGGTCAGCGTGCCCCGCGAGATTTCTGTGGAATGGATCAGACGGTGCTGATTATCCAGTAAAAGTGCCACGCACCGTTCAATGCGGCAGTTGCTGAGCAGAGCAGTGCAGTAGGCATGAATTTGTGGTCGGTGTTTGAGAGAGCACCCTTGCTTTAGATCTTCGATGATTGCGCGCCTTGCAAGCTCGAGAATGGCATTGAGCTGGCAGATACGGGCATTGCCTAATCCCACTATTCCTCTAAGGTCTTCCGTGTCGGCCCCGAGAAGTGGTCGCAGCCCGCCGAAGTGTTGGACAAGGTGTTGGGCCAGGCCCAGCGCGCTCAGTCCTCGTGTCCCCGTGCCAAGAATCAGGGCGAGGAGCTCTGCATCGGTCAGTATGTGCGCGCCATGTTGCATCAATCGCTCACGCGGTCGTTGATCCGGTAAAAGTTGTTCGCGCAAGGTCATCTCGTAAGCTCTAAAATAGGTGTTTTGCCAAGCTCTCTACGGTGACAGATTTTGACTGACCAGAACCAAACCACGCCTCCCGTTGTCCGTGCGGACTCCTACCTGACCTTGCACTACCGTATCGTGCTTGAAAGTGGTCCGGGCAAGGGCTCGACTTTCATGGATACGTTTGATGGTCGCCCAGCAACCTTGCAGCTCGGTATGGGACAGTGGTCGCCGGGTATGGAGCAACCTCTTATCGGTAGACCCGAGGGCGATTGCTTTAGTTATGAGCTAGAACCTTCCGCTGCCTACGGCGACCGCAACCCCGAGCTTATCCAGCGCGTGTCGCGCGCAATGCTTATCGAGCACGCGGGTGAAGATGCGAGCTTTGATCCTGGTGATATGGTTGAGTTCACAGCACCAAACGGCGGACGTTACTCTGGCGTATTGAAAGAAATTGATCAGGACAGCGCACTATTTGATTTCAATCATCCGCTGGCAGGGGTCACTCTGAGAGTGGATATCGATTTACTTGGAGTGTTGTGATGACCCGTGCGTCTTCTGTTGATTTGACGAGCTTACCCAGCCAGGGTGCAGAAATCATTTTGGCTCAACCTCGTGGCTTTTGTGCGGGTGTAGACCGTGCAATCGACATTGTCGAGCGTGCGCTTGAACTGCACGGTGCCCCAATTTATGTACGTCATGAAATCGTACACAATCGCTTCGTGGTAGAAGATCTCCGTGCAAAGGGCGCTGTGTTTATTGATGAACTCGATCAAGCACCGACGGGCGGTATTGTCGTGTTCTCTGCGCATGGTGTATCGAAAGCGGTGCGTTCAGAGGCAGAATCTAGGAGCCTACAAGTATTTGATGCAACCTGTCCGCTAGTGACGAAAGTGCATATTGAAGTCGAGCGCATGCGTGCGGCTGGCCGAGAGATCGTCATGATCGGTCACAAGGGGCATCCAGAAGTAGAAGGCACTCTGGGACAGGCCAATGATGGCATGTATCTGGTGGAGACAGTTGAGGATGTAGAGGCATTGCGCGTCCGTAATCCCGAGATGCTTGCGTTCGTGACACAAACGACATTGTCGGTGGACGATGCGTCAGTGGTAGCCAATGCGCTTCGCGCAAAGTATCCAAAGATTACCGAACCAAAAAAAAGCGACATTTGTTACGCCACACAAAATCGACAAGATGCGGTGAAGGTCATGGCGCCTGAATCAGACTTGGTGTTGGTTGTGGGCAGCGCAAATAGTTCGAATTCCAATCGCTTGCGCGAAGTCGCTGAGCGCAAAGGGATTCCTGCTTACCTCATCGATGGGCCCGAGTCGATCGAACCTGCCTGGCTGCACAATCGTAAGCGCATCGGTATTACCGCTGGAGCGTCAGCGCCTGAACTCTTGGTGCAACAAGTTATTGAGCGGCTCAAAGAGTTAGGCGCCATTTCTGTGCGTACGTTAGACGGTCTGCAAGAGAACGTATCCTTTCCTTTGCCCAAAGGACTGTCACGCAAAGCGGTCGATTAAGCGGTCGTGAGTGGGGGCTGCTCTGACCTGTTCACA
>JBILJY010000185.1:0-5231 GCA_044376975.1 Burkholderiaceae bacterium
AGCAGTTTCGTTACATCCCTGCACTAAACGACGATCCGGCTTGGATGCTCGGCTTGGCCGATTTGGTGGAGTCCCAGTTGCAAGGCTGGCCGACTCACTTAGCTAAGTAATAATTTAACCCCAATGATTTTTTAGACAAAGTTCGGCTAAAAAACGACCGAATTTTTCCAGAAACTGTGTTTTTTGACCTTGAATCTGAGGGGATTGCCCCCAACTTTGAGTCAACCAAAGCATTTTCTGGAGAAATTCAATGACCGCTCATCAAGATCCGACTGCCAACCCAACTGGCGACCCGTCGCTCGACAAGTCGGCTGAGCAGGGCGCAGCGCAGGGGTCGTCTGACGCAACCGCCCACGCAGAGGCGCAGCCGCTTGATCCGATTGCGCAATTGCAGGCCGAGTTGGTGACTGCTCAGGCACAGCTTTCTGAACACAAAGACCAAGTGCTGCGCGCGCACGCCGAGATGGAAAACGTTCGCCGTCGGGCCCAAGACGAGGTCTCCAAGGCACGTAAATTCGGGATTGAGTCGTTTGCGGAGGGGCTTGTGCCGGTGAAAGATAGTCTAGAAGCCGCGCTAGCCCAGACCGAACAGAGTACCGACGATATGCGTGCAGGGATCGAAATGACGCTCAAGCAACTGGTGAGCGCTTTCGAGAAAAATCACTTGAAGGAAATTGCGCCCTCGGCCGGAACCAAGTTTGATCCGCATCAGCACCAAGCAATTGCGACGGTTCCTGCTGAACAAGAGCCCAATACTGTCGTACAGACCTTGCAAAAGGGCTATTTGATCGCTGAGCGTGTATTGCGGCCGGCACTCGTGACGGTGTCTTCCTAGTCTTGAAATTGCTCGACTAGCCCCCAATTACGAAGCATCTAAGTATTTAAGTTTCAAAGCATTTCCCCTATTCTGATTTCTTTAAAGGTAATTCACCATGAGTAAGATTATCGGTATCGACCTTGGCACGACCAACAGTTGTGTCGCCGTCATGGATGGCGGTCAGGTCAAAATTCTCGAGAACGCAGAGGGCGCTCGCACGACCCCCTCAATCGTCGCCTACATGGAAGACGGTGAGACACTCGTTGGCGCGCCTGCAAAACGTCAGGCAGTCACTAATCCTACCAACACACTCTATGCCGTTAAGCGCCTCATTGGACGTAAGTTCACGGAAGACGCGGTGCAGAAAGATATCCATTTGATGCCTTACAAAATTGTGAAGGCCGACAACGGTGACGCTTGGGTTGAGGCACAAAACAAAAAGCTCGCACCCTCGCAGGTTGCCGCAGACGTTTTGCGCAAAATGAAAAAAACTGCCGAAGACTTCTTGGGCGAAGAAGTGACCGAGGCCGTCATTACTGTGCCTGCGTACTTCAACGACAGCCAGCGCCAAGCGACGAAAGACGCAGGCCGTATTGCTGGTCTGGATGTCAAGCGGATCATCAACGAGCCGACTGCAGCCGCGTTGGCTTTCGGGATGGACAAGTCAGAAAAAGGCGATCGCAAGATTGCTGTGTTTGACTTGGGTGGCGGCACGTTCGATATCTCGATTATCGAGATCGCAGACGTGGACGGCGAAAAACAGTTTGAAGTGTTGTCGACCAACGGTGACACGTTCCTGGGCGGAGAAGACTTCGACCAACGCATCATCGAATACGTCATCGCCGAGTTCAAGAAAGAGCAGGGTGTTGATCTGGGTAAAGACGTTTTGGCACTACAGCGTTTGAAAGAAGCGGCTGAAAAGGCCAAGATTGAGCTGTCCTCAGCCCAGCAAACTGAAATCAACTTGCCCTACATCACTGCTGATGCCTCTGGTCCCAAGCACTTAAACCTCAAGATGACGCGCGCTAAGCTCGAGTCGCTGGTGGAAGAGTTGATCGCTCGCACCATGGACCCTTGCCGCATCGCGATTAAAGATGCAGGTGTGAAAGTCGGTGAAATCGACGACGTGATTTTGGTCGGCGGCATGACTCGTATGCCTAAGGTGCAAGAGAAGGTCAAAGAGTTCTTTGGTCGCGAGCCACGTAAAGACGTGAACCCTGACGAAGCGGTTGCTGCGGGTGCTGCAATCCAGGGCTCGGTATTGTCTGGTGATCGTAAAGACGTATTGCTGCTGGATGTGACGCCGTTGTCGCTTGGTATTGAAACGCTTGGTGGTGTGATGACCAAGATGATCACCAAGAACACGACGATCCCGACCCGACACTCGCAAGTGTTCTCGACCGCTGACGATAATCAGCCGGCTGTGACCATTAAAGTGTTCCAAGGTGAGCGTGAAATTGCTGCAGGTAACAAGACACTCGGTGAATTCAACCTTGAGGGTATTCCGCCTTCGCCACGCGGCACACCGCAGATCGAAGTGACGTTTGATATTGATGCGAACGGTATTGTTCACGTCTCTGCCAAAGACAAAGGTACAGGCAAAGAGAACAAGATCACCATCAAGGCAAACTCAGGCCTGACTGAAGAAGAAATTCAGCGGATGGTGAAGGATGCCGAGGCAAATGCCGAGGAAGACCACCGGATGGCGGAACTGGCTCTGGCGCGTAACAGTGCTGACGGCTTGGTCCACGCGACACGTAAGTCGTTGACAGAGTATGGCGACAAACTTGAAGCGGCTGAAAAAACGGCAATCGAAGCAGCCATCGCTGAAGTTGAAGAAGTCTTGAAGAATGGCGCCGACAAGGCTGCGATTGATGCCAAAGTCGAAGCGCTGTCCACGGCGTCACAAAAACTTGGCGAGAAGATGTATGCCGATGCACAGGCAGCGCAAGCTGCAGCGGGTGGTGCCCCTGGTGGTGCAGAGCCAGGTTCAAGCAAGCCAGCGGATGACAACGTTGTCGATGCCGAGTTTAAAGAAGTCAAACGCGACCAGAAGTGATCGCCTAGACGTCAGTAGCAACCGCCCGGGACTCTTTTAGAGCATCCCGGGCAAGCTTTTTCTGTTTCACCTTTTGACGAGCCTGAGATCATGGCAAAACGCGACTTCTACGAAACCCTTGGTGTGGCCAAAAACGCTTCGGATGATGACCTGAAAAAGGCTTATCGCAAGCTAGCGATGAAATACCATCCGGACCGTAATCCGGATAGCAAGGAAGCCGAAGAGAAATTCAAACAAGCCAAAGAGGCTTATGAAATTCTCTCCGATGAAAACAAGCGTGCGGCTTACGACCGCTATGGGCATGCGGGCGTAGACCCGAATGCTGCGGGTATGGGGGGCGCGGGCGCTGCCGGCTTTGGTGATGCGTTTGGTGACATCTTTGGTGAGATTTTTGGTGGCGCACGTCAGCGAGGCGGTGGCGGCGGTGGACCTCAGGTATATCGCGGTGCAGATCTGAAGTATTCGATGGAAATCACGCTCGAGCAGGCGGCCGCCGGCTTTGATACGGAAATCCGCGTGCCAAGCTGGGAAAACTGCGAGGTGTGCAAAGGGAGTGGCTCTAAACCCGGAACCTCACCTAAAACCTGCCGTACTTGCGGCGGTTCAGGTGCCGTGCGGATGCAGCAGGGCTTCTTTAGCGTGCAGCAGACTTGCCCCACCTGCCATGGTAGTGGCAAAGAAATCACGGACCCTTGCGTGTCTTGTGATGGTGTTGGTCGTACGCGTCGCAACAAGACGCTGCAGGTCAAGATCCCAGCAGGTATTGATGACGGCATGCGTATTCGCTCGTCAGGAAATGGCGAGCCTGGTATTAATGGTGGGCCATCCGGCGATCTGTTTGTTGAGATTCACATCAAGCAACACAAGATCTTTCAGCGCGACAATGACGACTTGCATTGTGAGTTGACGATTCCCTTCACCACAGCGGCGCTAGGGGGCGAGATTCAGGTTCCTACGCTCAGCGGCAAGGCTGAGATTTCGATTCCGGAAGGCACGCAGTCAGGAAAAACTTTCCGCTTGCGTGGAAAGGGCATCAAGGGCGTGCGCGGCGCGTATCCCGGCGACTTGTATTGTCATGTCGTGGTCGAGACGCCGGTCAAACTTAACGACGCCCAAAAGACCATCTTGCGACAGTTCGAGGCTTCGCTTGGCGAGGGCGGTGAACGCCACTCGCCGCAAAGTAAGTCCTGGACCGATCGCGTTAAGGAGTTTTTCTCCTAAAGTCGCCTGCAGCCACACTGCTAAAGTTTTGTGGCTGCACATACTTACGTAACGCCGCATTAACTTGTTCAACAGTCAGTGCGGCAACTTTCTTGTCGGACTCGGCTGACCATTTGAAATCCCGGCCGGTGTCCATGTAGGTTATCCAGCCGGTCACCAGATTCGCGTCTTGCGCGCGAGAGAGTTTGCGGTAGTTCAACAAAGCGGCGATCGCTTCTTTGACTTCCGTCTCAGTAAAGCCATCTTTGAGTGCGCGCTCAAATTCTTCGCGAATTCCAGCCTCAACACGCTGTCTGTTCTCCGGTGCAAAGATCGCATAGACGGACCATGAACCACTTTGCTCGAAGGACGATACATTCAGGCGGGTGCGTACGTTGTAGGAAAGGCCATCCTTCTCGCGGATACGCATCCACAATCGAGAGGTCTCTGAGCCACCGAGCATAAAGTTTGCGAGTGATAGAGCCGTAAAGTCAGGATCTGTGTCCTGCAGCTTAAGCAGACTACTTGCGATGTAGAACGCATTCGCTTTGTCGGGCGTATCCGCTTGCATCTGGGCGGGCTTGATATCTCGGTAGGGCTCAGGCGTTCTCTTATAGGGAGCACCTGCATTCCATTTGCTAAGCGCTTGTACAAGCGTCTGTTCGAGTTTGGTTGCATCGAAGGCGCCGACCGCTGAGGCTGACGTTTGCGACACACCAAAGAATTTCTGATGGTATGCCACCAACTGCTCACGTGTCAGTCCGGCGACAGCCGTCAAAGATTCTTCGAAGCTTGGCGTGTAACGAATATCGTCTTTTGGCCAAGGGTTGCCGTGGCGAGCGAGCATGCGCGAGGCGATCGCGTTGGGCTCTGTCATAGAGCTCTTAATGCTGGTGGTCGTTTTGTTTACGTATTCGTCGAGTTGCTCTTGGGCGAAGTTTGCCTGTTGTATGACCTCAAGCACAAAACTCGTGAGCTCATCGATATGTTTGGCAGTGGTTGACAGCTGTATGACAAGGCCGCCGCCCGCTCCCGATACGCCGACCTGCCCGCCCAATGCGTCGATACGGTCAGTGATTTGCTGGCGTGTTTGTGTTGGCGTTCCTTTCAAGAGTAGGTCCGCCACAGCAATAGTGTTTAAACGTTGACCCTTAA
>JBILJY010000186.1:0-5199 GCA_044376975.1 Burkholderiaceae bacterium
TCCATTAACCGATCACGCAAATCTTGCGAAGCATCGGGTGGAAGAATCGCCATCAGTGGGTCGCCGGGAGCCAAATGCACCAAGGAAAAACAGACAAGCGCGACACCAAGCATGATGGGCAAGGTGTAAATCAGACGCCTCAGTAAAAAGCTAAGCATTAGAGGTGTGTCTCAATAAAATTGAATCGGAATAGGTATATGCAAACAACAAAAAAGCACGCCGCACCTAAAGGCGCGGCGTGCTTCGTACAGCTTACTGCACTTTCATTGTGGCAATGTCGATAAACCAGTTTTGTGGTTGCACAACACCTGTCACTTTCTTGTTCATCGCACGTGGACCTACGTCATGTGCAATCCAGACGAACGGTGCGTCTTCAACAATACGCGTGTGCAGCTTAGCCAGCGCTGCGTCACGTGCCTTGTCGTCAAACGTCGTACGTGCAGCAGATACCAGTGCCTCAACTTCTGGGCTGGCATAGTAGCCCCAGTTGTTCGACACAGGTGGGAAGGTACCCTTGCTGCTGAACCGCACCATGCCGAAGAAGGGATCCATCGACGAGAAGCTGACGTTCGTTGCACTTGCGCCATTGGCCGAAGGATCTTTTGCACCCTTGCGCCAGTTGGTGAAGAGCGTGTTCCACTCGATCACGTCGAACTGAACGTCAAAGAAGCACTTCTTGAGCGACTGCTGAACGAATTCGTTCATTGGCAGAGGCTGCATCTGGCCCGAACCAGAAGCCGAGATCTGGATCTTGACTTTTAAGGGCTTGGCTGCGGAGAAGCCAGCCTCTGTCATCAGCTTTTGCGAGCCTGCAACGTCATACTTGATGTCAAACGATGGCGTACCGAACCAAGGGTGTCCTGGAGCCATTGTGCCTTTCGGAATGCCCATCAAGCCACCCAGCAACGTTTTCAAGCCCTCACGATCCACACACAGGTTCGCCGCGTGACGTACACGCTTGTCAAGCCATGGTGAACCTTCGGCGAATGACAACTGCCAAGGCCAGACGTGCGGCTGTGGGTTGCTATAAATATTAAAGCCACGCTGTTTGATCTGAGGAAGGGCGTCCGGTGCGGGCGCCTCAATCCAGTCAACCTGACCAGAGAGCAATGCTGCTGTACGTGCATTCGCCTCAGGAATTGGCAGCAATACTACGCGGTCAATCTGTGTCTTGCGCTTGGCATCCCAGTAGTCTTTATTGGCAACCATCTCCAGACGCTCGCGTGGTACAAAACGCGCCATCTTGAAAGGACCGCTACCTGAGGCGTCGGAAGCGAAGGCTGCCCAGGCTTGTTTGGCGCGTTCAGCTGGAGCGGCGACTGAGGCAGGGACCGCCTTGAGCTTGGCATTCCAATGCGCTGGTGAGGCGATAAACAGGTTGGTCAAGTTGATCGGCAAAAAGGCGTCTGGCTCGCTTGTGGTGAGTTCGACTGTCATGTCATCAATTTTTTTCGCGCTACGCAGCGTTGGCATACGTGAGGCAGTCACACCGACTTGTGAGGCATCAAAGTGGAGGGCGTCTTTATCAAGAACCTTCTGTACGTTCCAAACGATGGCGTCTGCATTGACGGGTGAGCCGTCGTGAAACTTAACACCTGGACGTAGTTTGAAGACCCACTTTGTTTTGTCGTTTGCGTCCACTGCCCAAGAAGTAGCCAGGCCTGGGATGACTACGCTGGGGACGTCTGATTTGGAAAGGTCCCACTGTGTGAGGGCATCGTACATCGGAATACCGGTGAACCGGTTTCCTTCGAAGCCCTGATCAGGCTGACCGAGCGTGCGCGGAATGTCGGCTGCAGTCATGCCAATACGCAAGACTTTTTCTTGAGCCGAAGCGGGCATCGCAGAGGCAACCGCGAGTGCGGCGGTGAGGACGGTAAGCCCTAAAGGCTTGCCCATTAAACGGGATATCAACGCCTGTTGTTTCATGAGTTCTCCAGAAGTACGATTGACGCGGTTAAATGTAAATATGCTGTGTAACAAAAAACAAATCTAAAATAGGTTAATTCGAAGTATCTTGCCCTGATCTATAAGCAAAAAACGTGCCAAACCGAACTTAGTTGTGTAGGTTCGCAAAGCGGGCTAACAAAAAGGTTCTAGCGAATAAGTAAAAGCTTGGCTCAAGGTGGGTAGCCCTGAACTATTTTGGTGCAGCCGATCCATTTTGATGCATTTATATCCATACTGGTGCACGCAGTTCCACCCTCTAAGTTAAACCAATCTATGACTATGAAACTACTTCTCATAAACCCTAATACCTCGGCACCAATGACCCATGCTATTGCCCAGGGCGCCAAAGCAGTTGCTGCGCCCACGACGGAAATTGTTGCGGTGCAACCGAGTTTTGGGCCGCTTTCAATTGAAGGGCACTATGACGAGGCATTTGCCGCGGCAGGCGTGGCTGAACAGCTTCGTCTGGCGCAAGAGAGCGGGGCCAATCCTGCTCCGCATGCCGTCGTGATTGCGTGCTTTGGGGATCCTGGTTTGGAAGCCGCGCGAGAAATCACGCGGGCCCCCGTGCTAGGGATCGCGGAGGCTGGGTTTCATGCCGCCAGCATGCTTGCTACAGGCTTCTCGGTGGTGACCACCATGACGCGCACCTGCATCATTGCCGAACGCTTAGTGCAGCGCTATGGATTTGAGCATCAGTGTCGAGGCGTTCACGGCACGGATATCGCGGTGTTAGATCTAGAGGACGCGGGTAGCACTGTCATTGATCAAATCGAGCAGACTGCGCGTGAAGCGCTCAGTCGCGATCGCAGCGGTGCGATCGTTCTGGGATGTGCTGGCATGACTACCTTGTGCCAAACGCTGACAGAGCGCCTGGGTGTTCCTGTGATTGACGGTGTGGCCGTTGCGGTAAAGTTTGCCGAAGCCCTAGCGGCGTTAGGCTTGGGGACCAGCAAGCACGGAGATTATGCGACCCCATTGCCTAAGGTTTACACCGGCTGGGCGTCGCCGTTTGGCTGGCCTAAACGCTGAGTATCGAGACAACTCTTTGCTCACTCGGTCTCAGTCTCTCGTTGCGATTCATGTTGTTGCAGTGCTGTTTGGCGCCACCGGAATTTTTGGTGCCGTCATTGACGCTAACGCCGCTGTGATCACTTGGGGGCGTGCCGTCTTTGCGGTGCTGACCTTGGTGCTGGTGGGTGGTGCGCTAGGCGAACGTGGGTTCAAGCAGGTATTTGCGCAGGCGCATGGTTGGGCTTTGTTTGGTTCTGGTGCAATGCTCGCCTTGCATTGGGTAAGCTTTTTTATATCCGTCAAAATGGGCGGTATTGCGGTCGCAACCTTAGGCTTTGCGAGCTTTCCTGCCTTCATCACGTTGATTGAATGGGGCATACTCAGAGAGCGTATTCAGCGTGTGGAGTGGTTACGACTTTTTGTCGTGTCGTTGGGTCTATTGTTAATTACCCCATCTTTTGACTTGCACGATATTGCAACGGAAGGTTTGTTGTGGGGGTTGCTCTCAGGCGCTTCGTTTGGTCTGTTGGCGGTGATGAATCGCCGCGCGCTCTCGGGGGTGAACGCGTTTCATGTCGCGGGCTTACAGAATGTCGTCGTGTGCGTCTTGCTCACCCCTTGGATCTTTTTCGAGCTGCGTACGGTCTCTGTAAACGACTGGTATCTGATCGCCGCACTCGGAGTTATTTGTACTGGGGTTGCACATTTACTCTTCGTTTCAAGTCTGCGGTGTTTGCCTGCGCGCACGGCTGGTCTAGTCGTAGCCTCCGAACCCCTCTACGCGATTGGATTCGCTTGGATTCTATTTGCCGAGGTTCCGAGTGCGCGCACCCTGGTTGGAGCGGTTATGATGGTAGGTGCAATCTTTAGTGCCAGTTTGGCGGTGCATCGCGCAAAACACTAGATCTCTATGAACTCAAACGATCAGTCTGTTTCTTCCTTGTCCGCTGTGCCCAGAGAGCTACGGGTGCGTGAGGTCATGTCCGCCACGATCAGTTGCGTCGTACCCGCCTTTAACGAAGCGACGAACTTAGGCATTTTGTTGCCCAGGCTGCAGTCCGTGCTAGCGCAGACGGGCGCTAGCTGGGAAATTGTCGTCGTTGATGATGGAAGCCGCGACAATACCTCGCAATTGATGGGATCCTGGACTGCAAATCCTGGTTTTCGCTACGTTCAGCTTTCGCGTAACTTCGGGAAAGAGCCCGCAATTACCGCCGGTCTTGAAGCGGCGATCGGTGATGTTGTTGTTATTCTGGATGCAGACTTGCAACATCCGCCCGAACTGTTGTCCAAGATGATCGAGCGCTGGGCTATCGGTGTCGACATGGTCTACGCCGTCCGTGCAAATCGAGACGATGAAAGCTTTACCAAGCGTTTTGGTACGCGCGTGTTCTATTCGCTGCTAAAAGGCGCCCGGGGAGTTCGTGTGCCACCGCATGCAGGTGATTTTCGACTCATGGACCGTAGTGTTGTCGACGCTCTCTTGCGTTTGCCGGAGCGCAATCGGTTCATGAAGGGTTTATATGCTTGGGTCGGATTTAATTCTGAGCCCATCGAGTATGTGCCGGACGCCCGTCAACACGGGGAGTCTCGCTTCGACATCTTGAAGTTATTACGTTTGGCGCTCACAGGGCTGACGGCATTTACGACTTGGCCACTGCGCGCGGTTAGCTTGTTTGGGTTTCTGGTTTCAATATGCTCGTTTGCCTATGGCCTGTATATCGTGGTCGAGTATCTGTTGTTTGCAAACCCAGTTGATGGGTGGCCTACGATTGTCACAATCCTATTGTTTTTCTCTGGTATCAATTTGATCTCTCTTGGGATCGTGGGCGAATACATTGCTGGGATCTTTGATGAGGTCAAAGGGCGTCCGCTGTACCTCGTGCGCCAAACGCAGGGGAGACCTTATACGCAGGGCGCAGAGCATGGTCGCGTCCTACCGCGCGAATGAGCGACACCACGACACCGATTGTGGTGTGTGCTGACGACTATGGGCTAGAACCTGGGGTCGATGAAGCGATTGTTGCGTTGGCCGCGCGCAGACGTCTTAGTGCGACCGGTTGTCTTGTTACCGCGACAGGTTTCGTGGATTCTGCTCCAGCACTAAAAACCTTACCCATTGACGTTGGTTTGCACTTGAATTTCACTGAAGATCTGGGACCGCCCGGTGCCTACCGTCCCCTGGGCTCACTCATGGCGCTGGCTTACGCAAGGCGCCTCACTGCCACGACTGTC
>JBILJY010000187.1:0-5183 GCA_044376975.1 Burkholderiaceae bacterium
TGGCAAGATTGGTCAGGAGCCCGCTCCAGAGGGGCAGCAGCTCGTCTATACAGTGACGGCCAAGGGCCGGCTTGTGACCCCAGAGCAATTTGGCGACATCGTGATTCGATCCACCGGTGCGGGTGGGGTGTTGCGTTTGAAGGATGTGGCGCGTGTCGAGCTCGGAGCGGCTGACTACGACGCAAATACGATGCTGCTCGGTAAGCCGGTTGCGTTGGTGGCGACGTATCTGCAATCGGGGGCAAATGCGCTTGCGGTTGCGGAAAGTGTCCGCAAGAAAATGCAAGAGCTTGAGAAAAAATTCCCGCCAGGTATTGAATATGTGATTCCCTTTGACACCACAAAGTTTGTGTCCGCCTCAATCAATGAGGTGTTGAAGACGCTCGCCGAGGCAATGGTGCTGGTAGCGATAGTCGTTTTTGTTTTCTTACAAAATTGGCGCGCAACGCTGATTCCCCTAATAGCGGTTCCCGTATCCTTGATTGGCACGTTCGCAGGTCTTTGGGTCTTTGGCTTTTCGATCAACACGCTGACCTTATTTGCAATGGTATTGTCGATTGGCATTGTGGTGGATGACGCGATCGTCGTGCTAGAAAACGTCGAGCGGTTGATGGCGGAGCGTCAATTGTCTCCGAAGGAGGCAGCCTATGAGGCGATGCAGGAAGTGTCAGGCGCCGTAGTGGCGATTGTTCTTGTCTTGTCTGCCGTATTCATCCCTGTTGCATTTTTGGGCGGTATCGCTGGCAAGTTATATCAGCAGTTCGCCGTGACAGTTGCGCTTGCTGTTGTGTTGTCGGGCGTCGTGGCACTGACGCTTACGCCCGCACTATGCGGGGTGCTGCTCAAGCCTGGCCATCATGAGCCAAAGGGATTTCGTTGGTTCAATCGCGCCTTCTCTGTATTCACGGATAAATATACCGTTCTGGTCAAGTTCACGCTGTATCACCGACTATTTGGTGCCTCTGTGTTCGGAGCAATAGTCGTAGGTTGTTTTGTGATGTTTCGGTTGGTGCCAGGTGGCTTTGTTCCGCCAGAAGATCAGGGTTTTTTGATTAGCGCACTCGTGTTGCCCGACGGTGCAAGCTTGCAGCGAACGCAAGCCGCAGGGGATACCTTTCAGAAAAAAATTGCCCAAGATCCAGGCGTGGCGAGGGTTTTTGTTATCGCTGGTAATGACATTATTGGAGGGGGGCGTCGCACGAATGCGGGCACAATTTTTATTCCCTTAAAAGACTGGGATCAACGTGAGACTCCCTCGGACCAGCTTGCGAAGAAATTTACTGGGTTGGGAATGACGTTGCCCGATGGTATGGCGCTCGTATTCAACCCGCCTCCAATTCGTGGTTTAGGCTCAGCTGGCGGTTTTGAGTTCTACGTGCAGTCTAAAGGCGAGCCATCGGTGCCTAATTTGGCGCTTGTCACAAATAATTTTATTGACGAGCTGAAAAAGCAATCAAAGCTGACGGGTATCAATACGTTCTTTAGGCCGACATCGCCTCAGCTGTACGTTGAAGTGGATGAGGCGAAGGCGCTGTCTCTGGGTATAGCGGTGTCAGATGTGTATTTCAGTTTACAAGCGCTGATGGGCTCGCTGTATGTCAATGATTTCAACTTAAACGGACGCACCTACCGAGTGCAGATGCAGGCTGATTCCCAATATCGCGCCTCGCCCACCGATCTCGGTGAGCTTTACGTTCGCGCTGATAACGGCAGTATGGTTCCAATTGCAGCGTTGCTTACCGTGTCGAGTCTTGTTGGTCCAGAGCAGCTTGAGCGTTTTAACGGTTTCTTGGCGGCGAAGGTGCTTGGAAGTGCTGCCCCTGGTGTGAGTTCAGGCGAAGCGATCAGTCTTGTTCAAGCGGTTGCAGGAGCGAGTTTGCCGACGGGTTATGAGTTGGCATGGGCAGGTCAAGCTTATCAGCAAATTCGCACGGGTACTGCCTCAGGCTTAGCTTTTGCATTCGGAATCGTTATGGTCTTTCTGATCTTGGCTGCGCAATACGAGCGTTGGTCTTTGCCTCTTGCTGTGTTGCTTGCGGTTCCTTTTGCATTGTTTGGGGCCTTGTTTTCTATTTGGGTACGTTCGATGCCCAATGACATTTACTTTCAAATTGGCTTGATTGTATTGGTCGGGCTCTCTGCGAAGAATGCGATTTTGATCGTCGAGTTTGCTGCCCAAAAGCGCGCACAAGGTTTGAGTAACATTGATGCCGCACTACTTGCAGCAAAACAGCGCTTTAGACCAATTGTGATGACCTCTTTGGCGTTTATTTTGGGTGTTTTCCCCTTGGTAATTTCCTCTGGTGCGGGCGCTGCCGCGCGGAAATCTATGGGGACTGGGGTGTTTGGGGGGATGTTGGCTTCCACCTTCATCGCGACAATTTTTGTGCCGATGTTCTATTTGTGGCTGACTCGCAAGCAAGACGTGGTCAAAGCAAAAGAGCCTATTGCGAGAGCCGAAGAATCCACCCCCGAGGCAGGGCCTAAGTCATGAGGCCAATGCGTCATTTATGTGCGGTCGGGGTGTTGCTCGTTCTCAGCGGCTGTCTTCTGGGGCCCGATTACAAGCGCCCTGAGGTTCCCTTGCCTGCCGATTTCAATACTGGCTACACGGTGAGTGGGGTGAAAAACGACACACCCTCTTCAGGTATGTCTCTCAAACAAGATTGGTGGACGCTGTTTGAGGACCAAACACTAAGTGAGTTAGTGGAACGCGCACGTGTTGAGAATGCGGATCTTCAAATCGCGCTAGGACGTTTGGCGCAGGCAGAAGCAATAGCGCGACAGGCTGGGGCCGCGTTGTATCCATCCTTGAACATGACTGGTTCGGCCACCCGGGCCTCGACCGGGACCTCGGTGAGCCCTTCGGGCGTTGGCTTGCAGACAAATACGTCGCAGCTTGGCCTAGTGACTTCGTATGAGTTGGATGTCTGGGGGCGGGTGCGTCGCAATATTGAATCTGCGACGGCCCTAGCCACTGCGAGCACCTATGAGCGCGATAGCGTTGCGTTGACGGTCTCTGCGCTTGTGAGCAACACATATATGCGTTTGCGCTCACTAGATGCGCAAATTATGGTTGTTAGCCATTCTGTGCAGACGCGCGCCGATACCTTGCGGGTAGCACAAGCTAAGCTAGACGGAGGTTTGGTTTCACCGATCGATGTTAATCAGGCTCTTGCTGCCCGCTCTGCGTCACAGGCTACGTTATCCGAATTAAAAAGGCAGCGTGCAATCGCCCAGAATCAGTTGGGTATCCTCACGGGGAAGCTTGATCTGAAGCTTCAGCCGCTGGATCTGAGAAGCCTTCCGTTGCCACCAGTGCCTCCTGCCGGTATTCCCTCTACAATTCTTGAAAGTCGTCCTGATATCAACCGAGTAGAGCAAGAGCTGAGCGCAGCGAATGCGCGGATCGGGGTCGCAACCGCTAACTTCTTTCCCACTATTTCTTTGACGGGTGTTTTGGGTTCGCAGACGGTTGACTTTAGTGCCTTTCTTTCAGGCCGCAGCGCCGTATGGTCAGCTAGTATTGGTCTGTTACAACCGATCTTTTCTGGTGGTGCCTTGCAGGCAAGGTTGGATTTTGCTCGGGCTCAGCAGCAAGAGGTATTAGGGAATTACGTTAAGGTCGTCCGTGGCGCATTTGGCGAAGTCAGCGATGCATTGGTGTCAGTGAGCCAGACTCTTGAGACGGAGCAGTTTTTGTTGCAACAAGTTAAGGCGGCAACAAAGGCGCAGGAGCTAGCTGCTCTGCGTTACGAGGCTGGCTATGTGGACTATCTGAATGTGTTGGAGGCGCAACGGGCTGCGAATGAAGCGAACTTGGCTTTTGTCATTAATCGCTCATTGCGGCTTCAGGCCGGAGTTGATTTATTTAAGGCATTAGGCGGTGGTTGGACCGTTGGTCAATAATCGCCCATCTCGTAAATCGATCGCTATACCTAGGGGATAATTTTGATGAACGAAGCAGTCGAGAAACAATACAACCCGCGCACAACTGTGACGCCAGAGCAGTTGCTTGCCTTGACAGAGCAAGGTACGCGAGCCAGTGAAGAGGCGCGCGCTCGGTATGAGGGTGTCTACGACCTGCGATATGGCCCCGGTCCTTTAGAAACTGCTGATTTTTTTTACTCAGGAAAGCCAAACCAACCTGTCATGGTGTTCTTTCATGGCGGCTACTGGAGAGCGCGTGATAAAAAGGATTACACCTTTGTTGTCAGCGGTGTCTTACCGCTTGGTTGTTCGGTGGTGGTCATGAATTACGACTTATGTCCGGCCGTGACTGTGGCTCAGATTGTCGATCAAACGCGTCGTGGGCTCGAGTGGGTCGCTCAGCAAGCGGCGGGTTGGAATGTTGATGGAAGTAAGATCCTTGTGTCTGGTCACTCTGCTGGTGCGCACATCATTGCAGCGACCTTGGCTCAAACGGGTGCTGGTTTTCAACTGAAGCAACACGGAATCAAAAAGGCTTACCTGATCAGCGGGGTCTTCGATGTAGAGCCGGTCTTGCAAATTAGTGTTAACGAAGAGGTGCATCTTCAACCTGCGGATGTGCAACTGCTTAGCCCTGTGCGGCATCCCTTTGCTCCCGACATCCATTACGAGGTGGTGGTTGGAGGGGCGGAGCCACGTGATTGGATCGGGGAATCAGCCAAGATGGCGGCCCATTTGAAATCGATGGGATGCGAGGTCGGTTTGCATGAGTTGGCAGGACTGAATCACTACACCGTCTTGCATGAAATGGATAGTCCGGCTGGTTACATCTCAAAGCTTATCGCCCGCGATCTTAAAACACTTTAATTTGAATTATGATGTTGGTCTGACTTTAGGTAACGCACGTGGAAAAAGTTGACCAGACTACAGACAGCTCAGGGCTCGGCGCTTCAATGCGTGTCGAGTTGGGGATGCTTTTGCGTCAAGAACGACTCAAACAGCAGAAAGAGATTAGCGATGTCGCCAAACGTTTGATCCTCTCACCAAGCCAGGTGCTCAACCTTGAGGCCGGCGCGATGGACTCCTTCCATCATGAGCGCCGCTACGTGCATGCACTTAAGGGTTATTTGTTTTACCTTGGGCTGAGCAGCGATCTGGTCATTAACGACAAGTTACAGCAGCTCGAGTCAGCTAGCTTGCAGTCAGTTGCCTCCTCAGCGTCCGGTGTGGCACGTTTGTACAAGGCGGGGCAT
>JBILJY010000188.1:0-5182 GCA_044376975.1 Burkholderiaceae bacterium
GGTAACCGACACCCCACACCGCCTTGATCGGAGACTCCGCATCAGATGGCGTCACTGCCGCGATTTTTTTTCGCAAACGACTCACGAGGCTTTCTAGTGAGCGACGTCCAATGTTGGTCACGCCGGCACGCTGGCAGAGGATTTCGCAGATCACCTCACTTTCAAGTAAGTGGTGTGTCGCTTGCGCCAAGGCAACCAAAAACACCTTCTCGCTATTGGTGAGATACACCTTTTGCTGAGTGGTTGTCGAAGTTAAGGAGAGGTGTTGGAGCGATAGCATGAGCGAGGGAGAGGGGACGCTATTTTGCTGGGCACGGCGATACTGGCTCAACAATGCTGCCGTCAATTCCTCTGGGGCAATCGGCTTGCTCAAGTAGATATCAGCACCCGCTTCGTACCCTTTTAAACGCTCTGGTATTGCGGTGCGAGCAGTTAGCATGATAATGACGACTGATGGGATGCCAATACGCATTCGCCGGGCGATAGACAAGCCATCTTCACCTGGTAAATTCAAGTCAAGTACGAGTGCATCAATGGGCTCTGTCAACAACAACTGATCAAGTGACAAGCCGCTATCAAGTGCGTAGACAATAAAGCCTTGTTGTTTTAAATGGTAGTGGATCTCCTTGCGCAGCAGGGGATCATCTTCAACCAGCGCGATGCGTAAGCTTTGGACCGCCAGAGCACTAGTATTTTCGCCAATCATGATTTAAGTGTTACTAAAAAATATATTTTTTCAACCGTATTTCGGCAGGTCACTTCGCCATCCAAAATATCACAGATAGATTTCACCAGGTATAAACCGAGGCCAGTTCCGGAGGATGCGTGCGCATGCTCCCCTCGATAGTATCTGGAAAACACGCTTGCAGGATCGGGGGTTCCAGATAGACCAATCTTGTTCTCTACAACAAGTGTAAAAACCCCCGCATCATCTAAACTTGCCGTCATTGTGATGGGAGACTTCGGTAGAGAATACTTTAGTGCATTATCTAACAAATTAGCCACTACGACTGACAAAAGACCGGGATCGGTTTTAAAGACCAAGTCGGGCGAAGCGACATGCAGCGTGATTCGAGAGGGGTCTGTCGTTTCACGCAGAGCATCTTGCAGAACATCTTCAACATCTAGCTCTTCAGGCCGAAACGCTATTTTTTTCTGATCCAGAGAGTCAACTTGAACACAGCGCTCGATCACTGTGTTCATGCCGTGAATTGCCTGAATCATGCTGCTAATTCGTTCATTGGCTTCAGACGTCTCTGTAGGAGGCAACTGCAAAAGGCTAACTTTCAGTGAGCCTGCCGCCATCCGAATTGCTGCAAGTGGATTTTTGAGCTCATGCGTAAGCATATCAATCATCATGCTGCGCTCTTTAACCTGCTGATGTTCGAGCGCATTACGTGCTTGCGTTCGCGCGAGCTCAGTCGCAACATTCTGATTATTCAAGCGCCGAATACGTACTTCACTCGCCACTAAAAACGACATAAAAATGGAAACGACAAGTCCGCCAAAATTCCCCGGCACAAGCATGCGATCAACTTGGGTTAGACCAAGTGCAGGCACCATATCCGCCCAAAGCATGAAAATCATTACAGTTGCCAAAAGAAGCATCAAACCACGATGCATGGCTGGGCGGATCCCTGCCTGGTAGAGGGCAATGAGCCATACCATGGGCCAAAAGATAACAAAAGTGAAGTTAAACGCCAAAGCGATGAGTGAAACCGGCGCAAAAAACAACCAACAAAACTGTACGACAAAGATAGCAACAATGATTTGCGCGAGCTTCATATACCATGCAGGCGCCACTAAATTTTTAAAGAATGCCAGTGACAACAAAAGTGAAAAGAACAGACGAATAACATACAACACGTTGAAGAGAAAGTTATCAACCCAGGCGGTCTCGGGCGTAAGAAATTGCGTGTAGACGCCCAAGACAGACATGGTCAATAACAGCGCCACCGTCTGCGTGGCTAAAAAAACTGCGGCTAGCATGCCACCGCCACTAAAGAACAACAACACAGACAAAACGATCAGTGCGAGCAATACGCCGCACTCTAAGCCGGCACTCAGCGCCAGATCTGTGTTCTCTTGATTAAGCGCGGTTCGATCAAAAAGCTTGGCTGTTAGGTAGTAGCCATTCGTTGTGGCTACACGCAAGTAGAGCTCGTTGCCCTCTAGCTGATCTAGCTCAATGGAAAAACAGTACTGCCCAAACGGACAACCAATCTGTTGACTAGGATAGCGGTCGCCGACAAAGCGCTTGACCCAGCCTCCTTTGTGCCGCTCATACAAGGCGATCTCGGCAATATAGTGGGGGCCAAGCACTAACACGGCAGAGGTATCAGCCGTCGCACTTTTGTCAATACTTAAGCGAATCCAACGGATCTTGGGCGTCAAGGCACGCTGAAGCAGACCATTGAATCTGCCAAACTCTTTTCCAACAACCTCTTCTATACCTAGCGTGTCTGTTGCGTCGATATAAATCCCGCGTTCGCGGATAAGATCAGACGCCTGCACGCAAAAAGCAATCAAACTCAACGAGACAAGCGCGAGCAGCCTCTTGAAAAACACGTCTATTTATCCGCAGCGTGTGCGAGATACTCGACTGCACTGCGTACACCGCGTTCGCCCACCTCAATGCCTAGAGATTGCATTGCGGCTTCAACACCGGACAGACAACCAAGAATCATTGCAGCGTTCAAGTCACCAAGATGACCGATGCGGAATACCCGTCCAGCAAAGGGCCCAAGCCCCCCTGCGATGAGTATCTGGAACTTATCGCGTGCTGTTTTACGAATAAGTTCAGGATCAATTCCGGGCTTCACGAGCACCGCAGTGACCGACACGGAGCGTGCTTCTGGAACACGGCACAGAAACTGCAGATTACCCGCCTCGGACCAGGACTGCACTGCCGCGTGTACAGCGCCCGCCAAGCGCGCGTGACGCGCATGTATATTGGCCACACCTTCACGTTGAATCAAACCGAATGACGCCTGCATGCCGAACAATAAATTTTGCGGTGGTGTGCCACAAAAGCGGCTGTAAGACGGACCCTTACGACGGCGCAACCAATCCCAGTAAAACCGTGGTGCAGGATTTGCTGCACATACTTCCATCGCACGCGCATCCGCTGCGCAGAAGCCGACTCCAGGTGGAACCATCAACCCTTTTTGCGATGCGCCGATCACAGCATTGACACCCCATTTTTCCATTTCAAAGGGAATCGCGCCCAGAGAAGCCACAACATCCACAACAAAGAGAGCAGGATGTTTGGTGACATCCATCGCCCTGCGTAGAGCCAACACATCACTTGTCGTGCTGCTAGCCGTATCAGTGTGCACGGCAAACACAGCGACGATTTCGTTCTTGGTGTCGGCGCGCAGCGCCTCTTGAACGGCAGCCAAATCAATCGGATAACCCTCTTGATAGGGAGTGCGCAAAACGACGGCTCCCATTGCTTCGGCCATGAGAGCCCAGGAATCAGAAAAGTGGCCCGTGCCAGGGATCAGAACTTTTTGGCCAGGCGCCAACAAGTTCACGATCATGGCCTCCCAGACGCCGTGCCCATTTGCTGCATACATAAAAACCTCAACTGAGGGCGCGTTAAGCAATGCCCTCAATCCCTCTTCACATGCATCGATGCAGGCGTCGACACGCGGATCACCCATATCGATCGGCTGGTTTGTCATCGCATCCAACACGGCTTTCGGCACATTCGAGGGACCAGGCGAATGCAATAAACGGATGCCAGGAATGTAGGGGAAAGCGTCTGTGGGCGAAGTCATTACTTGTCCTTGAAAAGTTGCAGTATTTTACCCGAGCCTCGAGGAGCGAACTTCTGCGTATCGACCTTTTCATAACAAAGGTGAATACTTCTGAAGATGCCCACGAACAATAGCCTGATCAGACTTGGCCAGAAAGGTACTGCTCTAGTTGAAACGACTTTAGGGCTATTGGCCGTGCTGTTTATCGCAGGTCTGTGCCTCGAGGTCGCACAGGTCCATCAAGTCCGGCATCTCTTAAGCCTAGCGCTCCAGGAAGCAGCACGCATTGCCGCCGTCACTCGGGCAAATCCCGCCCATTGGCGCCCCGTGCTAGCCCGCGGCGTGCGCCTGACTTTCGCGAGCAGACAGAGCCAAACAAACCATACACAACTGACCCAACGCCATGGCATAGAGCCCTTTTGCGCCGAGATCGTCTCACCACCGTACCCCAGCAAAGCAAGCACCCAAGGCATCAGGACCCATCCTCGCCGCAAGCACGTCACTGACACGGTCTTACACCTAAGGCTCATTTACATATATGCACCCAAACAACCGTGGTTGGCTGCTGCAATCAAGGCGATGCATCGCCTAGACACTCAACCCAAAAGACCTGCTTGCGCAAGACTGGCGCAGGCGCGCGCCGCGGGTTTTATTCCCGTCGTGGTGGAATACAAGGTTCTCATGCAAAGCGAGCTTCCAGACTAAAAACAGGAGCTAGCGTTGCGTTGCGGTTGGCCGTGAAGTTGGGGCCGTGGTCGTAGCCGCCGGCGTTTGCGCGGGCTTCACACCTGGTCGAGCTGGAGCCGCTTTGACGTCTGGTGCCTTAACACCAGCGGGCAACACCTGCACAAACACCTCGCCCTGCTTGAGCATGCTTAATTCAGAACGCGCACGCTCTTCTGCGGCCTCTGTGCCAGTACGCAAGTCTTCGATCTCGGCAGCTAAGGCTTTGTTACGACTAGCCAGCCCGTCATTGACGGTACGCTGGTCAGAGACTTTCATCTGCAGATCCCAGACGTCAAACCAACCGCCCCGACCCATCCACAAGGGATATTGGGTCAGGCCAGCAAGCAATAACAATCCGACAAACAAAAGACGCATAGCACCTCAGTGTCTTGCCACAGCCAACCGCTGCGGCAAGCGGGTTACCGCAAGTTGTAGAAAGCGTCACGCCCGGGATAGGTTGCAACCTCTGCTAACTCTTCCTCGATACGAAGTAATTGATTGTACTTAGCCATGCGGTCTGAACGCGAAAGCGAACCCGTTTTGATTTGCATCGCATTGGTCGCGACCGCGATATCAGCAATAGTTGAGTCCTCGGTTTCACCGGAGCGATGCGACACCACCGCGGTATAGCCTGCGCGCTTAGCCATTTCAATCGCTGCAAACGTTTCCGTCAAGGTGCCGATTTGGTTGATCTT
>JBILJY010000274.1:0-18047 GCA_044376975.1 Burkholderiaceae bacterium
GTCGACAACACCGCTGCGGTCTCACCATTTACGAAGCCGCGGTATGTTGCAGTAAAGGCCGGATCATTCACGCCAACAAAATTTGCGACGCTATCAGCGGTAATGGTCAGACTAGCCGGAGTAATCGTACCAGTCGCTGCAGCATTGGCTACACGATAGTTACCCGCTTTTGGTCCGCTCAGCACAATACCGGTCACGGTTGCATTTTGCGCAATCACCGTCCCACCATTGCGGTTGACACTGGCACTATTAAAGCTCGCAAAACCCGCACCCGATGTGAGTGACACGGCACTCACATCGTCACTCAATACACCATTCAAGGTACCCAGATTTGAAATTGTCGCGGCTACGGTTCCGTCATACGTCTTATTCGCAACCGTGGCACCACTGACGGTAATGCCCAGCGGCGTAATGGTCGCCAGCAAACCAGAAGGCGCAGCAATCACGTAATTGTTCGAACGATCACCGCTTGCACCCGCGGCTGTCTTGAGCGAAGCATTTACCGCTTGTGCAATCACCACACTACCGTTATACGAAACGTTTGGCGAGGCGAAAGTTGCGGTATTTCCTGCGTTGGCAATAGCCACATAATTGGCGTCAGCGGTCAACACGCCGCTGAGGGTACCTACTGAGCTGAAGGTCGCTGCTGTCGTACCGTCATAAGTCTTATCTGCAATCACCACTCCTGTCGCGTTGATGGTGAGCGGATTGATTTTGGCCGTGATTGACGGCAATGTTAGCGAATAGTTCGTGGCCGCAGCCCCCGTCAACCCCATCGCTAGGGTGACGTCTTGCGCAGTCACGTTACTACCGTTGCAGGTTCCGCTACAGGTGACATTTGGCCCAAGCGTGAAACTTGCGCTACTGCCACCCGCTAGCGCGACGACGTCAGCACCGACGATTCCTGACAAACTGCCAAGCGCGGAAATGGTCGCAGTGTTCGTTCCATCATAGGTCTTGTCCGCAACAACAGTTCCAGTCAGTGTCAACGGCTTAGCGCTAATACTGGCAGTCAGCACACCCGTGGTCGTCAATACATAATTCGGATTGCTTAAGCTATAGCCAGAAATCGTGACCGCCTTGCCCGTTGCAACGTTCGCGTCAGCAAAGACACCGGCCGCAGACCCAGTCACAAGGCTCACAATATCTGTTGAGTAAAACTTTCCGTCGCTTGCATTGCTAGCGCCTGAAGTTAACACAGGCGTGCCAGACAAGGTTGTATTGCTCGAACCGTTGTAGACCATGTCTGCGGCCGTCAGACCGCTAATGGAGATTGGCTTAGCCGTGATGTTTGCCCGCAGTCCGGTCGGCAAAGTCAAACTGTAATTTGCGGCGGCATTACCACTCAGACTATACCCCGTGACTGTCAACGCCAGGTCAGTGCCAACATTCGCCGTTCCAAAATTGGCAGTCCCACTTCCACTTAAGGTCACAGCACCTACATCAGCAGCCAGTACCCCAGCCAAAACTGCAGTGCCCGAGAGCGTGTCGCTCGTCGTCGTGTCGTAGATCTTGTTCGTGCCGGTCAAGCCGCTCACAACCAGCGGTGCGGGCGTTATCGGGGCAGTCAGCCCCGCGAACGTGATGCTGTAATTCGAAGCCTTCGCGCCGCTCACGCTCAGGCCCTGGACGCTGACTGGCACTTCGGCACCGACATTCGCGGATGCATAGACTGCAGTGAGGCTACCTTGATTCAAGGTAAGGACGTCGTCATTTTTGATACCAGTGAAGCTCACATTTGCACTAGTGATACTTGAATTCGCGACGGTCTTCGTGGTGTCGTACACCTTACCTGCCACTGTGATGCCGGTGACATTCAAAGGCGCAGGCGTGATGGTGAGCGCGGTGGTATTTGCGGGTGAAGCAATCAGTGAGTAGTTTGAACTGGCCGATAACACGCTCGACAAATTAGTAATCGTGATGCCATAGCTGCCCACATTACTGGTCGCGGTTGCGGTGGTTCCCCAAACCGGACTTCCCGACAACACACTGGCCAAGGTATCGCCATTCATCAAACCAGCCGTACTAATCGTACCGCTCATCACTCCGGGACTGTTTCCGTAAATAAGCGTGGTTGGGGTGGCCGTGTACATCAACTGGAGCCCAGTCACTTGGAAGGCGCCGACAGCCTTAGTGCCTGACGTCAATACCAAGTTGGGATTGTTGAATCCTGTGACTGTGACAAAGTAGCTGCCTTTTACTAGAGTATTACTGTCTGTCACACTTGACGTGCCACTCGTGGCAAACGTTGCCGTCGTGTAGCCGGACGTCGTCGTGCCATTCGCCCCACCTAACGAGATCGTGACACCCGTTGGTACATTACCAAAAACGACCGCTGCATTCTGTGCAGTCGGCGATGACCCGTAGGCATGATCGGCGACTGTGATTGACGTCACCGTAATCACTGCAGGTGAAATCACAAGAGTGCTTGTAAAACTGGGGTTCACTAATGTGTAGTTAGTGTTATTAAGACTGCTGACGGTTACGTTATATGTCGCCGCATTGAGCGTCGCACTATCTGTCACCACAACGCCACCAGCCGTCTTCACCACATAGCTTGGCGCGAGCGTTTGACCCGCCACCACGCCACTGAGCGCTGCAACGGGCGCTGTCGCACTTGTACCCCACGTGTGATTCGTTGTGAGCAACGAGGTAATCGTGACGCTCTTGGCAGTGATCGTACCGCTGATCGTCGGCGTGACGAAGGTATAGTTTGCCGCGCTGACCCCTGTCAGTCCAAGACTTTGCGTAATGCCGATACCTGCTGCTGCATCTGACGAAACATACACAGGAGCGCCAATATTCAAACCCACCACATCACTGTTTATTAGGCCAGCAGTAATGGTTGGCGCAGCGCTATAGGTCGCGGTTGTAGTCCCGTCATACACTTTGGAAGCGATCGTCGCCGAACTGATGGTCAATAACTTAGGCGTGACGGTAAAGAGCGTCGTTGCCTGAGTACCCGACAGCACGTAATTACTGTTTGTGATGCCAGCTAACGATACGGTGTAGGTCCCCACGCCTAAGGTCGGACCATCCACCACCGTCTTATTCGCTGCGCTAGACACTCTAAAGGATGCACCTAAATTGGCAAAAGTCGCTGCATCCCCATTGGGTAACGCATTGCCACTATTCCAAGTCGCTGCAATGGTATTCGCTGCAGCCCCATACACATGCGTTGCAGCGGCAGATCCATTCAACGCTGTCACGCCAGTCAACGTCAAACTAGCCGGGTTAACCACCAACGAACCTGACAGGTACGAGATTGCATAGTTTGTCACAGTCGTCGAACCCGCCCCCACTGCAGCACTCGCCACAATCGCGTACGGGCCGCCCACCACGGTGGCACTTGCCGCCGCCCCCGCACTCGTTAACGTCACTGACCCAAACGCTTGGCCCGCAACAAAACCAGTCGCTGTAAATTCAGTTCCCGCAAACGTTTTTAGAACGCCGTAGGTTTTTGAGCTGCTATCGGCGACGACACGCAGCGGAGCTTGATTAATCGTGCCATTGGCAGCAACCTTCACCACAGCATAGTTGCCACCCGCATTCCCATCGCTCAGCACGTAGCCATTATTTACAACAATGCTGCGTGTTGTCACTGAGCCGCTTAACATTGCTACGTCGGCACTTGAATACGATTGGGTTAAAGCTGTGATGGCGTCCGCCCCTTTAAGGCCTGTTACCACCACTGCACCGTTAGAGACCGTCGTGCCGTCGTATGTCTTGGTTTGTGCCGAGGCGGTCAAGGTCAACGTCGCTGGGCTAATGATTGCGGATTTTGTTGGGATAGCCAAAACATAGTTCGCCGCGTTAGCTCCTGTTAAGCCCGCACTCACCAAGGCCGTTTGTGCGATCCCATTAGTGCCATCGCAGGTCGCGCTACAGGCGACGCTTACGTTGCTAAAGACGACCGAATTCACGACTACCGATACGACGTCAGAATTAAACACCGATCCCGTAATATTGTTTGCAAACTGCGTCGTCGTAAGCGTCTGTGATGTGGCGCCGCTCAGCGTTCCAGCTGTACCCGTCAGCGTGTAGCTCGCGGCAGTTGTAGCGTCATAAGTTTTCGCGGAAACGGCTAACCCAGTGAGCGTTAACGTTGCAGGGGTAATCGCAAATAGACTTGCGGTATTTGTTGCCAGAGCATAATTACTGGCTAATGCAGGCGATGTCGCGCTCAAGCTGGTCGCGGTGATCGTGTAGGTTCCAACGCCCAGTGCGGTACCGTCAACAACTGGCTTCCCCGCCGCATTTGTGACCGTAAAGATCGGCGCAAGCACATCACCATTTGCTGTGCTTGAAAGCGTGTAGGTCGTTGTTGCTGCGGCGGCGCCATACGAATGCCCGATATTCACCAAGGTGCTTAAGGTTAAGAGCTTAGGCGTCACCGTCATCACGCCCGCTGCGCCGATGCTGCCTAATTGATAGTTATTGCTACTGATACTGTCCAAATTAGACGAATAGGTTGCCGCATTCAACAACACCCCGTCAGACACGGTTGAACCACCGCCGTTTTTAATCACATAACTGGGCGAGAGGCTCGCTAACGTATCGCCATTCACCAAACCAGACATCGTTGTGGCCGCAATGAGGCTTGGTGTGCTGATTGCAACGTCACCGTAGGCGTGACTCAACGCAGCAATTCCGACGACGGTCACGACCGCCTTGTTCACCGTTAAGGTACCGGTTGGTGCGCCGGCTGCGAGTCGATAATTACTATTGCTCATCCCTGTGACGGCGACGTTATAGAGGCCAGCGCCCAGTGCCACACCATCTGTCGCACTCGCTCCAGACGTCAATCCTGCAACGGTATTGACCGTCAACGCTGTGGTGAAGGTGGTGACATCATTGCCTAATAAGCCCAGATAGCTAAGCATCGGCGCAGAGGCAAGCTGACCATACGATTTGGTGGGAACAACGATTGAAGACACGGTAATCGTTGCCGGAGAAATGGTGCCAGCTGCACTCAGGCCACTGGTCGAGAAACTGTAGTTAGACAGTAGCGTGCCAGCGCCTGCAACCGCCTTAATACCCGTAATGCTGACAGCCTGACTACTCGCATTTGTGCCGTTACAGGTCGCACTACACACTACATTCGCGCTAGCAAATCCGGCAGATCCACTGAAGGTAATTGTTTGACCTGTGGGCAGCGTCGTCGTTGAGGTAATCAGCGGATTGGCTGCGGCCGTTGTCGTGTCGTAGACCTTATCAAAATTGGTCGCAGTCGTTAAGGTCAGGGCTAAGGGTGTGATGTTTCCTGATAAGCCTGTAGGTTGAGTCAAGACGTAGTTGGCCGCCGAGCCGCCGCCTAAGCTAAAGCCAGAGGCCGTCACGCGGATACCCGTGCCAACGTCACGACTCGTGAAAGCACCGACGCCCGCACCCGCAAGCGTGACAACATCGCCTGCCAAAATACTGCCACTTAAGGTACCGCCGGTTAAGGTCGCGGTAAATGTGTTGTCAAATACTTTATTCGTAACCGTTGCACCTGTCACGGTCAACTGGGCAGGGATCACTTTAATCGTTGCGGTTGCAGCATTGACTGAGCCAATTGTGTAGCCATTTGGTGAGGTCGTGCTGTAGCCTTTGACCGTAACGCCACTCACATTCAAGGTGCCTGAGTAGGTGCCGACCGCTGAGCTGGCGGCTAAGCCACCGGTGGCCCCTGCGATCGTAATTGTTGTGCCGGTTAACGAATCTTGCGTGAAGACATTGCCATAAGGCGCGGCCTGCACGAGGCCCGACAAGGCCCCGCCCGTCACCAAGTTTGCGCTAGTGGTCCAGTCTTGCCCGTAGGTTTTGATTAAGGTCGCACTGGTGGTAGTTATCGTTGGTGAGAAGGCAAAGATATAGTAGCCATTAGATCCCGTGGCTTTGGCGGCGACATCGACATGATAAAGCGCGCTAGACGGCGTACCTGTCGTGGTGCCCCAGACCTTATTCCAGATCACATAGTTACCACTGACTAGACCGTTAAGCTGTGAAAAGTCTGTGCCCGCCAAACCTGTCGTCGTGTTAACCGTACTTGGGCGATTGCTATAAACAAACCACGTTTTACTCGGGTCTGTCGAAAGTGCTCCAACACCGAAATTATTGATGAAATTTCCACCTGTTGATACGGTACCTGCAACGTTATCTCCCGCCACGAGCACAATATTGGCACCTAAGCTCGTCACCTTCTGATTCAACGTGAGGCTCTTGGTGCCCATTGTCCTGAGGAATACACCGGCCTGTGCTGTTACGCCAACCGATGTTTTATAACTGATACCGGTCGTTGTCACGATGCTCGAGGTAACAGAACCAACGACTAGGTTAGCGTTGTCGTAAACCTGAATAAAGATCGGATTCGCCGCAGTCGGCACTGCACCGGAGACTGACAAGGGCGCATTGTAAGTAGAGGGATAACTTGCATCCTGATACAGACCACCCGAGGCAATCGTACCGATCACATTATCGGTTCGTAAAAAGCCATAGCCACCCGAGCCCAGCAAATTGAGGAAATCGGTTGTGATGATTCCAACTGCCCCAGTCGTAATTTGAGTATTACTGAGCACCGCTGACGCACCCGCGTAATTACTCACCAAGGTCAGCGACTTACCTGCGGCCATGGTTAAGTTGGCATTAATGCTAATTTGGCCTGACCCAGACTGCACCACCAAACTATCCTGTGGATTCACCAGTGCCGTTTGGAAGGTCACGGCCCCAGTGTTGCGCGCATGGCCAACGGTGATCGAATTAAAGCCGGATTGGAAAATTTGCTTGTTCGCGACAACGTTATAGAAATCTGTGGGCGCCAAATTGATCTGTGCGTTGGCCTCGACTGAACCAAAGTTAATCACAGCCGTGGCAGTATTCGGCAAAATCACCAAGTTACCTGAAGACTTAAACAAGAGCGGCAAGGTATAGCCCGCATTCGTTGCCGTATTTGACACCGAGAATGCAACCGAGTTTGTCATCAACCAAATATCACTGGTCGAAGGGTTTGTGAGATTGCCACCGATATAGGCAGTCGCAGCTTGTGTGCCTGAGACAAACCCGGCAGTAGCTGAAGCACCACCCGTCGCCGCGATGTGAATCGCTCCAGAACTCGACAAGATTGAGGTCAAGCCTAGATTAAAGTTCACGCCCGCGGCGCTTGTGCTGGTTCCGTTCAGACTGATAAAGCCTGAACTTGTTTGAACGACGCCTGTGCCCGACGCCGCTAAAAAGCCTTGCGCCGTGCCGCCCGAACCATCAATCAGAATCGTGCCACCGTCGGTCGTTCGAACTGTCGCACCTAAAAGCGACACCCCGGCAAAGCTGCTCGTGGCCTGTCCACGCATCACGATATTTCCAGCGCCCGCAGTCAAGGATGCGCCTGACTGCAAGGCAACGCCCACAAATGAAGCACCGCCCGTGGCGTAGCCACTGGCATTACCCGCTTTGCCACCGCCCAACGAAATATTGCCACCCGCTGTCGCTATCGAGCCAAACAGATCGATACCGCCCAACACAGTCGTCGCATCGCTAGAGGTATTCGCATTGAGCAGCACAGCAGCCCCGTTTGTCACAACGCTGACCTTGGCGGCGGTCGTGTCCACGATACGGCCACCGGCCAACACCGAGAAACTAGAGGGGTACGAAGCCGTATCCGTAATCGTGCCCGCTAGCGTGATCGTGCCAGTCCCGCTTGGATTTTGTACGACCAGTGGGCTGGTGTAAGTCAGTGTTTGGGCATTGGTACCGATGAACATCGCACCCGTTTGCGCTGCATTGCCAATCACAATTTGACTAAAGTCTGGCTTGAGCGCGCCATTTGCGCCAAACATAAAGAGCGGCAGGTTCACGCCCGTGTTGGCGGCGTTATTAATGCCCATCAACACGCTTGGTGTGGTGGTGCCAAACATCACTTGACCACCGACACTGGTAATACTCAAACCATTGATGGTTGAGCCAAAGTTCATGCCATCAGCCTGGAAGTAGATATTTCCACCGTTGGCATTAATCACGATATTGCCGCCAGACATATCAATGCTAGAGGGATCTAAATTGATATTGAACTTACCGGTAATCGACGTGATGTTTGAGCTACCAAGAACCTTAAGGATTGCCGCCGCATCTGCAGTAAAGGTGGCGCCGTTGCCTCCCTGGTTGGTGACACTGCCAATCGTAATGTTGCCACTCGTCGCATCGCGTGCCGACAAGGTGGTATTCATTGCCCCAGTAAAGATTGGCGCATTGACATACATCCCGTAGGGCGAAGTGATGTTGCCATTCAGATTGAGTCCGGCGGCACTGGCAATCGCGATTCCATAGTTGCCAAAGCTGGAATAAGCACTCATCCAGGCGCTGGAATTATTAATCGAGCCGTTGACAGTAATCGTCCCGCCATTGCTTGTGCTATTCAGAACTTGCACTGGGGCGCTAAATACGGTGGTGTCAGAACTGCTTGCGTTAATGATGATCTGACCGGTGTGGGTCGTCGAGCCAATCGTGATTCGATTGAAGTAAGGCTGAATGACGGATGCTCCACTGAAGACACCATTGCCCAAGACCAAAGCACTTGCAATACTGCTGTTATTGATCAGGATCGGGCGTGCACTCGTCAACGTGTTGAGCGTCAAGTTTCCATTGGTCGATTGCGTTGCGGCTGTATTAAGCGATTGAATCGTATTTGCAGCCGCCCCAGCAGCAGGCGTCAACAGCATGGTGTCGGCGGTCAAGCTGATATCGCCGCCTCTTGCTTGAATCACGATGCCGCCAGCTGACAGGTCGATCCCTTTGGCGGTGAAATTTAACGCCAGTTTTTGTGATGTCGTGGCAGTCGTGAAATTAGAGTTTTCTAGAACAGTAATTTGATTGCCGGCGGTGGCGATGACTGAGCTTGAAGCCGTCGTCGAAGAGTAGATAGGCCCGAGCGTAATGTTAGCGCTTGCGCCTGAGGCCGATAGGGTTGTGGCCGCCGTAGCCTGGTCTAGGAAGATGCCGCTGTAATACTGCGAACCAAGCGTACTAATGGTCACCGACCCCTCAAAGGCAACATAGCTACTATTGGCCACCAGTGGATTTGCATACGCAAGCAAGGTCAAGCCGCCCGGGTTTGCTACAACGCCACCATCGGTCACTGTTCCAGTTACAAAGATGCGGTTATTGCCACAATTAGCAACGGTGCAACCCGCCAAAATCGGCGCTTCTTGGATCGTTAACGGACTTGTAATAGTGAGCGTGCGTGCTTGAGCCACGGTATAAGTCGTCGGAACCGTATTGACGTAGACCGTACCCGTTTGCTTGGGCCCACCAATCAAAATATTTGAAAAGTTAGGCTGCAGTAAGGCGTTGGCACCACCAAACACTGTTGATGACAAATTGGTTGTACAGCCCAAGGTTGCACCATTTAGACAAATCGTTGCGCTATTGACGTAGGGCGCAATCGTGATCTTGCCGCCAACACTCAAAATTGTATTGGTGTTGTTGCCTGTTGTATTCAGTAACTTTGGCAGATCAGAGATGATAGAGATATCGCCACCGTTGGCATTGATCGCGACACCACCTGCACCAAAATTTACCCCCCAAGGCGACCCAGCTTGCGCATCGGCACGAGATAAGAAGTTGAGATTTAATTTACCAACCTGAGACGTCACCTGGCTGTTCGCTACCGCCGTCACGTTATAGGTGGCAAATAAATTGAGGGTGGTATCACCACCACTGGCATTAGAGATATTGGTGAACGAAATATCGTTAAAGCCAGGAGTACCCGTCACATTGAAGGTCGCCCCAGCATCTTTGAGCTGAATCGCAGCGGTTGAGCTATCAATCCGAAGATTGGACAGTATCCCGCCGAACACATTGAAGAAACCTGAGGTCGTGGCTTTGAGGCTGTAATTGACCGCCGCACCAGAGCCTGCATTTGAGGTGATATTCAAGGCTTGAACATTGTCACCATACAAAGTGATGTCCCCACCCTTCGCTAAGCCTACACCTGTGCTTTGCAAGAGGTAGAGCGAATTTGTGAGATTCAAAATTTCGGTTGTGCTGTTGGTTGGGTTCACCAAGATGCCGCCGGTCGCAGCGGTTGAACCAAACGTCACGCCTAAGAAGCCCGACTTAATCACTTGATTCAAGCCAATTTGCGTGAGATTGATGCCTGAGTTTGCGCACGTCGCGTTATTCACGCAAATAGCGGTGCTTGGTGTCAGCGGTGCGATCGATAAATAGCCATTGGCGCTTTGGATGTAGTTACCTGGGCTATCGATGAGCAAACGATCTGTCACAAGCGAAAGAGTGCCGCCCAATCCATCTAACCCATAGCCGCCTGCAGACATATCAATCGTCTTGGCAGACAGACTGATATTCATTAAGTGGCCTGGTGCCACAGCAACGTATACCCTGGCGTTGGGCAAGAACACAATCGAGCCATTATTGGCAGATACATTGATTGTCTTGGTGCCTGCGTCACCGACCTGAAAGTCACCCAAAGTAATCCGGCTGTTGAGCCCAGTCGCAGTTAAGTTCGCTGTGCTGACTGCGTTGCCATTGAAGGCGTAAAAATTGTTGTAATACTGTGACCCAACCGTTGTCGCCGAAAAGTTGCCAAGCACAACCGTTGAGCCCTTATCAGCAGTCGTCAACTCCGTATAACTGATCGTTGTTAACCCACCCGCCTTCGTGACATCACCATTATCCGTAATGTTGCCGAGTAAATAGATACGGTATGGGGCTGCTGTATTTGTTTGGAGTAATAAGGGGCTGGTAATAGCCAAGGTATTGGCATTGCCGGTCGTGACACCAGCATTTGAGTTCACCCATATTGCGCCAGTTTGAGCGGGACCACCTATTGTCACCTGCGCAAAATTAGGCTGAAGAACCGCGCCCGTGCCACCAAAGAAACTCGCTGTGAAATTTAGATCGCATCCTGTGCCGTTCAAGCATATTTGTCTACTGACGGTATTCGGCCTGATGCTTAAAATACCACCTACGCTTTGAATCGTATTGCTACCACTGACGTTACCGACGTTTGTTACACCACTCAACGTTAAAATATCACCGACAAACGTAATATTGCCACCGTTGGCATTCACCGTATTCGAGCTGCCAAGCACCACGCCGCTTGAAGCGCCAGTCCCCCAGGCTGAAAGGCTCAGGTTAAACGTCCCAACGGGCGAATTAATAATCGTGCTGTTGGCTGTCGCAATACGTCCGCCCGTCAGTGTCAGGTTGGCGTTGCCGCCACTTGTATTGATGACCGAACCACCCAATAAGGTGACATCCCAGTAGTTGTTGATCGTATTCCAAGCCTTGACCACATTCAGTTCTGTTATCGCACCCACCACATTCATCGGTGCACTGACGACGATGCGTTCATTCGAATTGATCACGCCGCCCAGATTAAATGATCCGCTACTTGCAAGATACACCCCAAAGCCATACGCAGTAGTGGCCACAAAACTTGTCGTTGTTCCTGGATTGGATCCATTGATCGTATTGTTATTTTCGTTATAGGCGGCATTGACCCCATTTAGTGGATTATTCAGAATGCCATAGAGTGTGATGTTGCCACCCAACGCTGTACCGCTGCCGGTGCTCTGCGCAAAGTACAGTGCGTTGTTTGCATACAAATTATTTTGTGCAGCGGTATTGCTGAGACTATTGACGACAATTCCGCCTGTCGCAACAGTACTGCCGATTTGTACTCCACCCCACGTACTGTCAATGACGCGCTCAAATACGAAGTCAGACAGGCTAATCCCCACTGATGCGCAAGCCGCATTGTTGATGCAGATCGGCGTAGACGCAGTCTTTGGTCGAATAGTCAGTATGCCGGTCGCAGCACCGGTCGAGCTAATTTGATTGCCCGCATACCCCAACAGCATTCGATCTGCGGTGAGCGTGAGGCTACCGCCAAGAGAGTCGAGTTTGTATGTCCCGGCCGACATATCAATCGTTCCGCCAGCGGTAAAACTCATATTGATTGGCTGACGCGCGCCGTAGTAGACGCCAGAATTTTTCAAAAACCGAATATCGCCTGCAGAATTCAGGGTCAACCCGTGGAAAGCGTTATCTCGTGTTTGAACATCACCCAGCGTAATCGTGCTACCCACCCCCGTCGTGGTCGCCGTCACAGTACTCGCGGTGGCGCTGTTCCAAAGATACATGCTGGAGTAATACTGCGAGCCGAGCGTCGAGATATCAATATAACCAGCCATGACGTTTTGGCTGCGATCAGAGCCCGTCACACTTGTGTACTCCGTGAAGGACCTGACATACAACGCGCTCGGGGTATTCACATTGCCATTATCGGTAATCCGGCCAGAAATCCAGACACGTCCATTTGCTAGGTAATAACCTGATGCGCCCAAATAAGACTTTGTCGTTGTCTGTAGGGTCAGTGGGCTCGTCATCACCAATACATCATTCGCACCAACACTTAACGCATTATTCGCATAATTATTTACAACAATATTGCCTGTTTGCTCAACCCCGCCGAAAGTGATCATCGTAAAGTTAGGCTGAAACAATGACGTTGCGCCCGCGAACATCGATGAAGGCAAGTTCATTTGGCAGTTTGCGTTGTTACCCAGGCAAATCGACGAAGACTTTAGATATGAATTCAGCGTGAAGGTACCGCCCAAGCTGGCAATTGAATTATTGGTACCGGCCAAAGCAATCTTGTCTGTACTGAATAAAATATTGCCGCCATTTGCGTTAAGCGAAATATTGCCTAACGACAAGTCAATCCCTTTAGTAATGCCCCCAGTCGTCGTCAAATTCAAGTTCAAGGGACCAGAGTTAGAGTTCACTTGAGACGCTGCGTAAAACACAATATTGCCACCGGCGGTGACATTCAGCGTGCCCCCCGCACTCGAAGTGCTGGTAATGTTCGACAGATAGACATCCGCATTCGTGCCGCCCGTACTGATTAAGCTTCCGGCTGCGCCCAGCAAGTTCATTGGCGAGTTAATGATCAAGCCGCTCGAAGTGCCCGTTGGCCCGTTGACTGCCATCACTCCATTTAGTTGCAAGTAACCACTGCCGTACACCCGCATACCCACAAAAGCAGGCGGCGCGGAAGCATTGGCGACCCAGTTGGCACTATCAGCATTCATGTTGACAGTACCCACTACTGTAATGACTCCTCCCGTTTGCGAAGCAACGCCATTACTTTGCAGAAAGTACAGCGGGTTTGCGCTATTTAAGACATCACTAATATTTGTATTGACCTTGATCCCGCCGGTCGCGTTGCTCGATACCGTGCCACCGCCACCGCTCGCATAGCCACCGATGGCGATACCGTAGAAGTTATTTGCTAAGCCGTAGTCGAAGAGCGATCGGGATAGATTGAGCCCGTTGGCTGCACAATTTGTCGTGGCCACACAAATTGGGGTTGCGTTGCTGAAGGGCAGAATATTTAAATAACCATTGCTGTTGCTAATTAAGTCTGTAGAACGAGTAAAGTCGATCTGATCGCCGATTAAGGTAATCGTGCCGCCTCGACCATCTAGGGTAATAAAGCCATTACTAAAATCTAATTTTTTACCCTGCAGGGTTAAGTTAATCGCCCAAGAGGTACCGGTAAGTGTCGAGCCCTTTTCCACCACAATATTGCGACCGGCCCTAAAGCTCGTGGTTGAGGTCATATTGTTTTGACCCACACTGCTCAGAAAAATATCAGACGTAGCACCAGTGGTAATGAAACTCACATTGCCGGTGCTGCCGTTTGCGATCGTGATGTCAGAGTAGCGCTGTGCGCCAACTGTCGTGACGCTTACGCCCCCATAGGCAAAAATCTTACGGACACCTGTATTCGTGCCCGTATTTGCAGTCAAGGTTGCCGGTAGGGTTGCGCCGCCATCCGTGATGGTTCCGTATAAATCGATCTGCCCTGCGCTTGAGGTCTGCAATGCCAAGTTACTGACAAAGGTAAATGAATCTGCCGCAGCGCTATTTATTTTTACGGTGCCACTATGGATTGAGCTACCCACAGTCACCAAACTGAATCCTGGTGCGATGACTTGACTGGTACCGAACCAAAGCGCTTGAGGTAATAACAGGATATCGGTCGAGGTCGTGACACCCACGCCGATGTTTGAAGCCGGATTCCACGTAGCGATATTGAGATAACCGCTTGGGTTCGCCACCGTTCCACTCGAAATCACGTTACCGGCGCCCGCCAAGGTCATCGTGTTAGCCACTAAGCTGAGAGTGCCGCCGCCGGTATTGATTTTGACGCCACCTGCCCCGAGATTAATGGTGGCGGTCGCGTTTAGTGCTTTCCAGTTTAAGTTATACGCCAACCCCGAAGGCGTTGACACATTAAAGTTACTAGCCAAAATCAAATTGCCGCTGAAGTTCAAGTTCAACGTAGCGTTGGCATTCGAAGCATTCACCAACGCGGCGTTGCTTGTCATTGTGCCACCCAAAGAAATAATCCCTTGGTTCGCTGCACTTGTTTGAGTACTTAAGGTTACAAACTGATCAAGCTGCGTAATGTAGCCCTGCAACACCATGGAGCGATAGGTTGAAATATCGCCGGCCAAGGTAATGCCGCCCGCAGTTTGCGCACGTAAACTTTCCTGCCAACCCGTTTGTGTCACACCATAGGTGGCGTTCGTGACGCTATTTGTGTAGAAGTAGCTCACATCATTGACCCGGGTAGTGCCGTAAAAACTAATCTGTCCGACCGAACCGGTATTGGATGATTGCAGTAGCTCTAAAGAGCCATCAAAATAGGCCGCGCCCCCGTTTGTGGGGCTATTAATGGTGATGCCCCCCATCGCGACGGCGCTACCAATGCGCATTAGGCTAAAGTTTTTAAATGCTCCGACTGCCGCCGTAGAAAGCGACGTCGTACAGGCGCCCGCAACGCCATTTGAAATACACGTATTGGTGTTCACGCCTATTGAGGTCAAGATCGAGTACGGAACGATATTGACCACGCCACTGTGCGTGCCCGTAAAACTATTACCAGGCGCAAATAAATTGAAACTGTCAGAGACCAGCGTGAGCGAACCTGCGCCCGTATTCATCGTGACGTTACCGGCACTAGCATCGAGCATCAGACCCTGGAAAGTCGACTGCGTGCCCTGCGCGGCAAAGTTAAAACCAGCGCCAAAGACTACATTACCGTTCTGAGCAGTGAAGGTGTGGGCCACAGGTCCAGCAAGGCTTAGGGCTGCGCCTGCCTTAAAAATAATGTTGTTGTAGGCGGTCGCCGTGACGCCATACGTATTCACAGCACTCGAGATGTTTGTGAATGTAACGTCGCTACCTGCACCCGTGGTGGTCGCGGCAAGGCTGCCTGCCTGTAAATACCAGCCGGTGTAGGTTTGTGATCCTGCCGTTCTGATGCTGACCAAGCCAACGTCATTGCGAATCGTTGTGCTGGCATCTAAGCCCTTAATGGCCAATGACGCAGAAGCATAGGTGTTACCTAGCGCTGTATAGGCGTCTTGAACATTACCACGCATATAAATGACGTAAGTCGAGGCATTACTCGTTTGCAACGTCAGCGGGCTCGTCAAGACAAGATAATCGGTATTCACTTGGTTAACGTAGAGATAGCCCGTTTGCGCAGCACTACCGACTGTGACCATGCCAAAGCCTGGCTTAAACACGGCGCTACCGATGTTCGCTGTGGTTGGAGCCGCTCCTGTCGTGCTGCCGTCCCATGCAACCGTTGGGATGCGCAACATTCCGGTCGTGCTCGTGCCCAGACCAATTGTGGTGCCGGTGTTAAAGGGCTGAATATTGAGATACCCACCAACACTCTGGATACTGTTCGTGTTGGCTCCAGAACTTGGTACAAAGACCATGCTGTTCGCGACCATATTGATCGTGCCGCCATTCGCATTAATCGAGACGTTGCCATTCGCCAACGAGATTAGACCGCTCGGCGCGGCACCCGCTGCGGTGAAATTCAAGTTGTACTTACCTACGGCAGAACTAAAGCTCGCTCCACCATTAAAGTAGATGGCATTCGCTGAGGTTACGTTTAAGGTCGCGTCAACGCCGCTGGCATTGACCACGCCACTCATATAAATGTCAGCCAAACTGCCGGTACCGCTAACAATACTGGCGCTACCGCGCATCTGTTTGATCGCTGCATTAATGATCAACGAAGCATGAACATAACCATTCGCAGCGGTAATGGTCGAACCATTAAAGTTCAAATAACCCGACGTCGCGACTTTAAACCCAATGAAACGTGGCTCAAGCGGATTACGGTCTGGGATTGCTGTATCTCTTAAATCCAAATTACCGTTTAGCGTGATATCGCCACCCACCGAGGCGCTCTGCAAAAAGAATAAGGTATTCAACGACGACAGGGTTTCGGTAAACAGGTTACCGATCTTGATACCGCCGGTTGCAGAACTGTTGGTGATTGCCCCTTTATCCGTGGCGGACCCGCCAAAGGCAATGCCACTCATCCCTGCTAGGAAAATATTATTGAACGTATTAGCGGAGATATTGATGCCCGCAGAAGCGCAACCGCTGTTATTGACGCAAATTGGGGTGCTATTGCTGAGCGGAACAATATTGACATAGCCGCCAGTGGCCCCAATCACGTTAGCGGTCACATTGCTTGGGCCTTCAAACAAGATGCGATTCGCGATGAAGTTTAATGCGTTTTGCCCTGCGGTGAAGGTCACATTACCCGCACTCATATCAATCGTGGCCGCCGAGAAAGTATCACTGCTCGCAGCGAGATTCGCCCCAACATAGGTAAACCCTCGGCCAAACACAATTGAGCCAGCGGTTGCTGTGAAACTCATGCTTGTCGCGCCCGGGTTGTAGTAACCCGAGGCTGCACCAGTGGCCGTACCGCCACCGCCAAATACAATGTTATTCGCAGCCCTGGCCGTCAAACCATAGGTGGCCGTCGCCGTGTAATAGCTGCTGAGATTAATGTTACTTCCCGTGCCATTTGCATTGAGAATCAACGCCCCGCCTACTGCATAAATCCCTGGCATCGAGATATTACCGTTCATCGCAATGGTCACGGCCGTCTGAAGTTGTGCAAAATTATTTGAGGTCGTCGCGGTGTGCCCAAGCGTTGAGAATGAAGCGGCGCTGTAGCTACTACCCAAGCTGGTGTATGCGTCTTTAATATTGCCGTGCAGATTTAGTCTGTTCGCGCCGACGTGACTCAACTGCACTGTCAATGGGCTTGTAATCACTAATTCATTCGTCGAGAGTGCATTAATGGCAATCGCGCCTGTCTGCACCGAGTTGCCGACCGTGATCATGGCAAAGCCTGGCTTAAAGACGGCATTGCCGATCGTCACTGAGGTGGGCGCAGCGCCATTGACCGCGCTACCGTTCCAAAGAACACTCGGCAAGGAAATGGTGCCCGCACCCGTGCCGAGTCCGATCGTGGTGTAAGGGGTCTGTGGTGCAATCGCTAGGGTGCCGCCAACACTTTGAATAACGTTGCTGTTATTCGCACCTGCCAAGCTCATGACGTCAGACATCAAGTTAATCGCGCCACCACCCCCATTCAGCGTAATCCCGCCAAGCGAGAGATTAATACTGCCGGTGGTCGCCAGATAAGTCGTCAGCGAAATATCGACCTTGGCACCCGCTTTTGCGCTGATGTTGGTACCCAGACCTAAATAAGCGTTATGTGAGGCATTGAGCGTTAAGCCACCGTTGGTGATATTGGCGCCCTGATACTGGATAAAGCCTGTCGTCGCGCTAGAACCGTATGTGCCAATCAAGCAGGTCGACGTACCAGCGGTACAGCTCAGCGCCTGTTGCAAGATCAAGGGGCTCGTATAAGCAAACGGTGATGCGCTTGTGCCGCCCAAGATATTAATGTTACCGGTCTGGCTGGTTGAACCCAAGGTGATTGATGCAAAGCCGTCTTTGAATACAGCAGCCTCGCCGCTCCATAATGAACCTGGCAGCGCGATTGCGCACGTCACAGCGGTGGTGCTATTGGCGCACGAGGCTGTATTGATGCCGATGGTTTTTGTTGCGGTCAAAGGCATGAGCTGCAACCTACCGTTAAAGGTGCTAGAACGCAGCTGTGCCCCAGAGGTAAAGATTAAGCTATCCGCCTGAAC
>JBILJY010000189.1:0-5130 GCA_044376975.1 Burkholderiaceae bacterium
ACCTCCCCCGCCTGATTGGGTAGAGGCTATTCCTTATGTTGGTGAAAAAATTGCAACGGCTTGGCAGGGTTTCATTGATGGGGGAGCTTCTGGCCTACTTGACCACATTACGCCTTATGCAAGCTCGACAGGGAGGTGGTTGCTGTCGCAATTTGGTGGTTTAGGCGGAATGTTGATTCAGTTCCTGCTGGTTGTCGTTATTGCTGCGATCTTGTATGCCTCGGGTGAGGCTGCAGCAGCGATGGCGCGCGCTTTTGGTAAGCGTTTGGCCGGCGAGAGAGGCGAAGACGCGATTGTCTTGGCCGGTCAGGCGATTCGCGCAGTGGCCTTGGGTGTGGGCGTGACCGCCCTCGTCCAGACTGTGCTTGGCGGGTTGGGGCTTGTGATTGCAGGAGTGCCTTTTGCTGCAGTCTTGTCGGCAGCGATGTTGATGCTGTGCATCGCCCAGGCAGGTCCTAGTCTTGTGTTGTTTCCTGCAGTCGCCTGGATGTACTGGGAAGGAGACATGGGCTGGGCTACATTTTTGTTAGTCTGGAGCTTGGTTGTGGTGAGTCTGGATAACTTTCTGCGACCGATGTTGATCAAGCGAGGAGCAGACCTCCCCTTGTTATTGATTTTTGCAGGGGTGATTGGTGGCTTGCTTAGTTTTGGTTTGATCGGGATCTTCGTGGGTCCGGTGGCTTTGGCCGTGACATACACGCTGCTGCGTGCTTGGATGGCAGAGCCAGGTGCGCTAATTGACCGCGATTGAGTCTACTGCGCGTAATCAAGGGGCAGTGCAGTGGTGCATTTGATTGTCTCCATTGCGAAAGCGGAACTCACATCTAAGAGGTCCACTGAGCGAATCAGTCTTTTGTAGACGCTGTCATAGCGATCGATATCTGGCACGACAATTTTTAGCAAATAGTCAGCATCGCCACTTAAGCGATAGATTTCCACAATCTCTGGGATGCTCGTCGCTCCGTCGACGAACCGCTGCATCCACTGCTCATTGTGTTGGCTAGTTCGGATCGTGACGAATGTCGTCAGTCCGAGGTTGAGCTTACGCGCATCACAAAGCGCGACCTGCTTTTGAATGACACCCTCAGCTTGGAGCTTTTGGATCCGTCTCCAGCAAGGTGTAGGTGTTAGGTTCACCGCCGCAGCCAAGTCGGCGAGCGATAAACCCGCATCTTCTTGCATTAAACGCAGTATTTCCCTGTCTTTTTTATCGATGTGCATTTTTAATCTTATTTTTTTATAAAATTGAGAAAAATTTTCTAATTAAATAATAAAAACCACAAAATTAGCAAATTATTTCTTAAGGAGGCTCTTTATCATGTTGCTATGTCTAGTCTCCTACCTCAGCTGCGTGCTGGCCGGCAAGTCAACCTGGAATTAACCCCGGAATCTGACTTGCCGATTTCTTTGCTTGATCGCGTAGTGCCAGGGTTGCCGGCAGACCTCGAGGCCGCTTGCTTGAGCGAGCCTGATTTGGTGCCGTACCGGATGCGACAAGCGATAGGCCAACAGCTTGACCGACGCGCGGCGGTAGACCTTTGTGCGGCGGTTCTAGCGCTCCCCAGATCGACGCAGAGTTACACGCGTCACATATTGCATGCAGATCCTTTGGGGCGCTTCACTGTAGTCGGTCTTGTGTGGGGCCCCAAACAATGTAGTCCGATTCATGCACACTACGCTTGGTGTGCATACCGTATTTTGGCTGGCCAGCTAACGGAAGGCTTTTATCAGTGGGATAGCGCGCAACGGCATGCCTACTTAATCAGTCAATTCACCCGTGAGCCGGGCTATAGCGCTTGCGGGCACGCTGGGCTTGAGTTTATTCATCGTTTGGGCAATCAGGCTGCAGAACCTGCTGTGTCGATACACGTCTATGGCATGGATGTAGGTCGTATCGGCACCCACGTCAATCGCGTATTGGCTTCCGCGCAAACATTGAATTAAGCCCGGTTCGGCTAGATCAAAAACAACGTCGCTAAGCCTAAAAAGATAAAAAAGCCTAAGGAGTCTGTGGCAAAGGTTAGCAGCACAGACGAGCCCATGGCTGGATCTTTACCTAAGCGCGTTCGTACCACTGGCACTAGAACTCCGATGCTGGCACCGATTAGCATATTGCAGATCATCGCACCCATCATGACGAGTGCGATTGAAACCGAATGTGAAATAAGCCAAGCAAAGACCGCGGCAATGGTGCTGCCCAGCAGTCCCACTAAAAAGGTGACCAGCATCTCGCGTTTGACCAAAGGCCAAACATTTTTCGGTGTGATACGACCAACGGCGAGAGCACGGATGATCAAAGTCATTGTTTGATTGCCGGAGTTCCCGCCAATACCGGCCACAATCGACATTAAAAATGCCAGTACAACGATCGAGCTGACAGTGTCCTCGAACAGCGAAGCCACAAAAGAGGCAGTCGCTGCGGTACATAAATTCAGAATTAGCCAGGGTGCTCGGTTACGCAGAGCCATGGTGACTGGTGCAAAAATATCTTCCTCTTGCATACCGGCGCGAGACAGTGCTTGTTCGTCCGAGTCTTCTCGGATCACGTCCACCACTTCGGCGATTGTGACGCGGCCAACGAGACGCCCTCGGTCGTCGACAACAGGTGCCGAGACCAGATCGTAGCGCTCGAACGCACCGGCGGCATCCGAATCGGAATCTAGTGGGCTGAGCGAGAGATATTCTGTGCTCATCACCTGACTCACGTCTACCTCTGGTTCATTGACAAGGAGGGCAGATAAGGTAAGCGTGCCCAACAGCTTGTCCGAGCGGTTTACTACAAAAATCTGGTCAGTGTGGTCAGGTAGTTCGGGTAGGCGTCTGAGATAGCGCAGCACTACTTCAAGAGTGACGTCTTCCCGGACTCGCACCATCTCGAAGTCCATGATGCCACCCACGCTATCTTCTGGGTAACCCATCGCTTCAATCAGACGTGCCCGCTCTTCGATCGTCAGACCCTTTTGTACTTCCGCCACCACGTCGGCGGGTAAGTCCGGTGCTAGATCCGCGAGTTCATCGGCATCCATGTTGCCGGTCGCTGCCACGAGATCTTTGCGATCCATCGCTTCGATGAGCGACTCACGGACCCAGTCATCGACCTCAAGCAATACGTCCGCATCATGTTCGGCGCCCACCAAACGCCAAATCATTTGGCGCTCTAGGTTTGGAACAGAACTTAAGATGAAGGCAATGTCCGCCGGGTGTAAGTCGTTGACCAGCGCTGTGAGCTCTGCATCGTGCTGCCGTTGCAGTAAGCCTTCGACTAAATCCGCGCGCTGATCGTTTTCCTCTTGACGGTGAACGAGGTTTTCGACCAATTGATGGCGTTGCAGCAGCTCTTGCACTTTCGCGAGCGCGAGCTGAGCGTCCTCGGGGTCAAGTCGCCGAGCAGTGACGGGCACGTCAGGAGTTATTTGCGTCATGGGGAGCCCGTGCCAACGAGGGGGTCGATAACTGCGTGTGGCTCAAGCTATGCCGACTCAGGTCACGATTTTGACCAATGCATAACCGCCGCTTGCGAGCAGTATAAACAAGATCGCACCCAGTGCCATGACACGGGGTCCGGCTTGGCGCATTTTGGCAAAACGCGTCTCGATTCCGAGTGCTGTCATAGCCATGGTTAGTACGAAAATATCGAGCGCGCGAAGTGCTTCTAAAACGTTTTGGGGGATGACCCCCGCGGAATTGATGAGCGCCAGCACCAGGAATCCGATAGCGAACCAAGGGATGGGCAGGCTCGGTTTCTTGTCGCCCGGTGCTGCTGCAGCGATCGCTGTGCGTTGGAGCCATAGCCCAACCAAAAGCAAAATCGGGATCAGAAGCGCCACACGCGTCATTTTTACGATTGTCGCGATCTCTGTCGTCACAGGGTCGATGTTGCTAGCCGAAGCCACAACTTGTGCAACTTCATGCACAGCGCCCCCCAAGAAAATACCAAAGGCCCGCGTATCCATGTCGATCCAGCCGGCTTGGTATAGCAGGGGATACAGGAACATCGAAATCGTGCCAAACAGAACGACGGTTGCCACAGCTACGGCGCTTTTGTGGGGCGCGGATTTGAGCGTGGACTCAAAAGCCAAGACGGCAGCGGCGCCACAGACGGCACTCCCTGAGGCAGTCAACATGGCGGTATCCCGATCGAGCTTGAGCACGCGGGTGCCGATCCAGGTGCCCAGAACCAGAATGCCCACCACGATTCCAACTGATACGATTAGTCCGGGTAATCCAACCTCGATGATTTGCTGAATGCTGATGTTTAGGCCGTAAAACGCCACGGCGACCCGCAACAATCTGCGTGCTGTGAAGTGGACGCCCGCACCCCATTCGGCCGGCATGGTTCCACGTAAAAAATTGCCATACAACATGCCGCAGACGATCCCTACGACCAAAGGACTAAAACCAAGCGTCTTCACAAAGGGGATGCCGGCCAGCTGAGCAACAGCCGCGGCTAAAAGCCCAACAAAAAGCACACCGTTTAGTTTGTCGCGCCAAGGGGATGCGCTTGTGAGGGCAGGTTGGGACATGCGAGAGAGGCCGGCTGTTTAAGAATTGACCGAGATACTACTCCGATCTGCGCCTTATCGCTTGAACCAGTTTTCGGCGAGCTTGACCCAGTAGGTTGCCCCCAAGGGCAACAAGTCGTCATTGAAGTCGTAGGAGCCGTTATGCAGCATGCATGGACCCAGACCGTGACCTGCGTCCCGATGTTCCCCCATGCCGTTGCCGATCCAAACATAGCAGCCAGGCACCTCTTGCAGCATGAAAGCGAAGTCCTCTGCACCCATCGTGGGCACGACATGATCGTTCACTTGCGCATCGCCAACGATTTCTCTCATGACGTCTACGCAAAATGCAGTTTCAGCCGGGTGATTAATGGTTGGGGGATAGACCCGGTGAAAGGTGAAATCCACTTCGGCACCCATCGCTGCTGCCGTGTGCTGAGACACCTCACGCATACGTCTTTCGATGAGATCTAGTGTCTCTAGGGTGAAGGTCCGCACGGTGCCGGCCATCACTGCGTCAGTCGGGATGACGTTGTCTGCGCTGCCCGCATGAATCTGCGTGATGCTCAACACGGCCGCCTCAAGGGGATGTCGGTTGCGTGTGATGATGGTCTGAAGCGCCTGCGCA
>JBILJY010000032.1:0-17982 GCA_044376975.1 Burkholderiaceae bacterium
GTTCAAGACCAGGACGTTGATAGGTCAGGTGTGGAAGCGCAGTAATGCGTTAAGCTAACTGATACTAATTGCCCGTGCGGCTTGATCCTATAACCCTACAGGTTAAAGACCTGATTGTTGTAGAGTTTAAGTGCCGTTCAAAAAAATGAAGCAGTCAAAACATCCAACCCGTATTCAAGAAACACCAAAAACACCCCTAGGTTCGTCCTAGTGGTGAGCAACAATGTTGCGCTTCTTCCCAGATTGGAACGAGCACTGCCCCATCAGGGCCGTGAGCGTTCAACAAGCTACGCTTGATGACCATAGCGAGGTGGTCCCACCCCTTCCCATCCCGAACAGGACCGTGAAACACCTTAGCGCCGATGATAGTTGATTAACGTCTGTGAAAGTAGGACATCGTCAAGCTCTTACCCCTCAAACCCCCAGTCGCTAAAGCGTCTGGGGGTTTGTCTTTGTGCGAGAGGTTGGTGCGTGTTTTTTAGCCTAGTGCTGTCAGCCCGAAGCTAGTCGCCACGGCTTGCCTAGGGTAAGATTCTTTTATGTACCTCACGGAGTAAACAGCATGACAAATCCCATCCCTCAAGAACCGACTCCGATCGACTTACGCCTTATTACACAAGTTGCGTACGGCTTGTTTGCGATTGGGCTGCTGAGCGCCGGTGTCCTTGGTGCAGCAACTGTCGCAGCAATCGTGTTGTTATATATCAAGCGTGCTGACGCAGCTGGTACCGTGTACGCTGCGCACTTTGATTGGATGATGCAAACCTTTTGGTGGGGTCTCTTGGCATTAGCTGTCAGCGGTCTAGCTACCTATATTTATATTGGTTGGGTAGGTGTGATTGCCACCGGCATCTGGGCGCTTTTTCGTTTAATCAAAGGTTGGTTGGCCTTGCTTGAAGGGCGTATCCCTGTGTGATGCACTGACTTTGCTGGTCCGATGATAGTGATTGGAGTGTAAAAAAAGCGGCACCGTATATACGGTGCCGCTTTTTTTTTCGGACATCGATTTACTTCAGGTGACCACTAACGATCTTGGTCAACTCAAACATCGAAACCTGGTTCTTACCGAACAGAGGCTTGAGCTTTTCGTCGGCATTAATGTTGCGACGGTTCTTCGCATCTTGAAGATCATGCTTCTTGATGTAGTCCCAAATCTTTTTGGTGACTTCTGTACGTGGTACAGCAGCAGCACCAATCACGGCGGCCAGCACAGCGCTAGGAGTTAGTGCTTTCATGAAAGCAGCGTTAGGCTTGCGTGCAACTTTTTTCTTTGCAGCAGGCTTCTTCGCAGCAACCTTCTTCGCAGCAACCTTCTTAACAGCAGCTTTCTTAGCAACTGGTTTCTTCGCAGCAACTTTCTTCACAGCGGCTTTTTTAGCGACTGGTTTTTTAGCAGCAACTTTTTTGGCAGCTGGTTTTTTGGCAGCAACTTTCTTCGCAGCAGGTTTTTTGGCGGTGGCCATGTGGGCTCTCCTAGTGAGGCAGATTAATATGCACAACAGGCGCAGCATAATACTTCTGCGCAGGAAAGACAAAGATTTTGTCGAAACCTAGACGAAATAGTAGTAAATGTCGCAAATTTGTCTAAGATGTAAACTCATTCTTCCTAGGACAAACGGGATTGGTTTCACTATGTACCCTCGCTCACCACTGGCTTCGATACAAAAATTCCACCAAGAACTTGTGGCGCTGCGGCGTGATTTGCATGCTAATCCCGAGCTCGGATTTCAGGAAGTGCGGACCTCCGGCATCGTTGCCGGCGCGCTCGAGGCTCTGGGCATTGAGGTGCATCGTGGTATAGGCAAAACAGGGGTCGTTGGCGTAATTCGCGGCCAAAAGACTGACTCGGGCAAGATGATTGGGCTGCGTGCGGATATGGATGCCCTCCCCATTACCGAGGACGGCAACTCAGAGTATTGCTCTACGGTTCCCGGAATGATGCATGCTTGTGGCCACGACGGCCACACAACGGTTCTGCTTGGTGCAGCAAAGTACTTGATGCAGAACCGTAATTTCAATGGTACTGCCGTGTTGATTTTCCAACCAGCCGAGGAGGGCTTGGGCGGAGCGCAAGCCATGGTCGACGACGGCTTGTTTGAGCGTTTTCCTTGTGATGCGATCTATGCGTTGCACAATTGGCCCGCTTTGCCAGCAGGGGTGATTGGTCTAAATCCCGGCCCGATGATGGCTGCATCGGATCGGTTTGAGATCGTGATCAATGGGCGTGGAGGGCACGGCGCGCATCCCTATCAAACAATCGATCCGATCGTTGTCGCAGCGCAAATGGTCACGGCGTTGCAAACGATCGTGTCGCGCAATGTGCACCCAGTTGAGTCTGCAGTCATTTCTTTCGGCCATATTCAGGCCGGCAATGCTGGCGCTGCCAGTGTAATACCCGGAACTGCCAGGCTCGTTGGTACCGTGCGCACCTTTAGCGATGAGGTACAGGCCGTGGTGGAGTCGCGGATGCGCAGCTTGATTCATTCGATTGCGGAAGGGTTTGGAGCGACAGCCGAATTCACCTATGGGCGCTACTACCCAGCGACGATCAATATCGCTGAGCATGCGGCATTTGTGGCTCAGGTGGCGACCGATTTGTTTGGCGCCGATAAGGTGGTGGCGAACCTGATCCCCTCGATGGGTGCTGAGGATTTCTCGTTTATGCTCAAAAAGGTGCCCGGAGCATACTTTCGCCTCGGGCAAGGCGGGGCAGAGCAAGGCCGTGTGCTCCATAACTCACGGTTTGACTTCAATGATGAGGTGATCCCCGCCGGCAGTGCTATGTTTGCTTCGATTATTGAACGCGCGATGCCTTTGGAAGATTAATCATGACTCAACAGACATTAACGATGGTAAGGCCTGATGATTGGCATGTGCACCTGAGGGATGGCGCAGTTCTAGCCTCTGTCGTCGGTGCGACAGCGCGGCAATTTGCGCGTGCGATCGTTATGCCTAACCTCAAGCCTCCCGTCACCACGGTCGCGTTGGCTCAAGCCTATCGATCCCGTATTGAGCAAGCGATGGCCGAGGTTGGAGTATCCAAAGAGCATTTCACCCCTTTGATGACGTTATATCTGACTGACAATACGACTCCCGATGAAATTGTGCGTGCCAAGGAGACGGGGGCTGCGCTTGCGGTCAAGCTGTATCCCGCGGGTGCGACGACCAATTCTGACGCAGGTGTGACGGATTTGCTCGGGCGTTGCATGCCAGCCTTAGAGGCGATGCAGCGGGTTGGCATGCCTTTGTTGGTGCACGGTGAGGTCACGGATCCGTTCGTCGATGTCTTTGATCGTGAGGCCTTGTTCATCGACCGCGTCATGATCCCCTTGCGCAAGGCTTTGCCTGCCTTACCTGTTGTGTTTGAGCATATCACCACCAAGGATGGTGCGGAGTACGTGCGCGATGCAGAGGGACCCGTGGCTGCGACGATCACTGCGCAACATCTGCTGTACAACCGTAATGCAATTTTTCAGGGTGGGGTGCGACCGCATTTTTACTGCTTGCCTATTTTGAAGCGGGAAGTGCATCGTTTGGCTCTCGTTGAGGCGGCTACAAGCGATAGCCCGCGCTTTTTCTTGGGAACAGATAGTGCACCCCATGCCAAGGGTTTAAAAGAGCACGCCTGTGGCTGTGCAGGCTGCTACACGGCATTGCATGCCATGGAGTTGTACGCGACAGCTTTCGACCGTGTCGGCAAACTTGATAAGCTCGAGGCGTTTGCGAGCCTGCGTGGACCTGATTTCTATGGCTTGCCCCGCAACCAAGGCACGATCACGTTACGTCGAGAGCCTTTCGCGATTCCGCAAGAGTTATCCTTCGGTGATGAGAGCATTGTGCCGCTCGCCGCCGGAGAGTCGCTGCCTTGGTCTATGGTTGACAGGTAGGAGCTTAGGCTTGCCTGTGCTCGTCAGGCCAACGATTTAGCCTCGAGCGCTTCCCAGCGCTCGAATTTTTTGGCGAGCTCGCTTTCGATCTGTGCGAGCTTCTCCTGGATGGTTGAGAACTTGCCTGGGTCGTTTTTGTAGAGCGTGCTGTCACCGAGCTGCGCGACCAAGGACTCTTGTTCGGCCTCAAGACTTTGAATGAATGCTGGAAGCTCTTGGAGCTCCTTGGTTTCCCAGGGGGCTAGTTTATTCGGCCGCTGCCGAGCAGATACGCTGTTTGCCGTTGGGCTCGCGCTGCTTGGCTTGCTGGTGCTGGGCGTCGTCGTCTCTATCGCTGCTTTTACTTGATCGATCGCTGGGCGAGGTTTACGTGCTTTGCGTTGGCGTTCCCAGTCGGCAAAGCCACCTACATAATCCATCCATTTCCCGTCCCCTTCGCTAGCGATCGTTTGCGTGACGACGTTGTCGAGAAAGGTTCGATCGTGGCTGACGAGCAGCACTGTTCCTGGATAGTCTTGAAGCAGTTCTTCGAGGAGCTCGAGTGTTTCAATATCCAGATCATTGGTTGGTTCGTCGAGCACAAGAATATTTGCAGGCCGCGCGAATAAGCGCGCGAGCAACAAGCGAGCGCGCTCGCCACCAGAGAGACTTTTAACAGGCGATTGGGCGCGTGCAGGCGCAAATAAAAAATCACCGAGGTAACTCATGACATGTTTGCGCGTTCCGCCGATTTCAATCCATTCGCTTCCGGGGTTAATCACCTCGGCAAGTGTCGCGTTTTCGTTGAGCTGACTGCGCATCTGATCGAAGTAGGCGACGCTCAGATTAGTGCCGAGTTTCACTGTGCCACTATCTGGCTCGAGTGTGCCGAGGATGAGTTTGAGCAGCGTGGATTTGCCCGCGCCATTTGGACCGATCAACCCGATGCGATCACCTCGCATAATTGTGGTCGAATAATGATTGACAACGCAGAGGTCACCAAAGGATTTGCTAACGTCGACAAGTTCGGCGACAAGTTTTCCAGAGCGCTGCCCTGCGTCGAGAGCGAGCTGAACGTTGCCTTGCCGTTCGCGACGATCTGCGCGCTCTACCCGCAGGCGCTCAAGACGACGGACGCGGCCTTCATTGCGTGTTCTGCGTGCTTCGACTCCTTTGCGAATCCACACTTCTTCTTGTGCCAAGAGCTTATCGAAACGTGCATTCTCGAGGCGCTGCGACTCTAGCCATTGCGCTTTGTGTCCTTGCCAATCAGTGAAGTTTCCTGGGAAGCTAAGTAGTTGACCGCGATCGAGTTCGACGATGCGCGTAGCGACAGAGTCTAGGAATCTTCGATCGTGTGTGATGATGATGGCACTGCCTGGCCACTGCTTAAGTGTTGCTTCAAGCCACGCGATACCATCCAGATCTAAGTGGTTAGTTGGCTCGTCTAGCAGCAGAAGCGTTGGGTCATTGGCGATGGCACTGATGAGTGCAACGCGTTTACGCATGCCGCCCGATAAGGTACCGACGAGTGCGTCCGGCGCAAGCTCAAGCTTATCGATCAACGCACGCACGCGTGAGGCGCGACCCCAGTCTTCACTGTCTGGATCGTATTCGCCCATGACGGTTTCCTCGATGGAGAGCGCTTCATCGAGAGTGGGCTCTTGCTCAACCGTTGCAACACGGACATGACCCGCGATATTGATCGCGCCGTCATCTGGTTGGTTGCGACCATCAAGCAACCGTAGCAACGAAGATTTCCCCGCACCATTACGCCCGATTAGTCCAATCCGTTCATTCGCTTGAATCGCGAGGTCGGCGCCATCCAGAAGAGGGTGATGGCCATAAGCGAGGTGCACGCCATTTAGCGTAATCAGAGCAATCGACATGTAAGTTGCGCGTGCGAGGCACGAAGTGGGTTGTTAGACCGCTATTGTCGCAGGACAGCGTGCTTAACGTTTTCGCGGTCGTTGTGCGAGGGCATGAGGTAATGCGCCTTACAATATCGATGCAAGGCGAATTGGGCAATCGCGGTGCTTAATCGCATCGAGGAAGGTCCGGACTCCGTAGAGCGGGATAACGGTTAACGACCGTCCGAGTGTGGGTGGATGCGAATCTGCTCACCCTTGAGGACTAGGGCCACAGAGACGAGTCTGCAAGGGGGGTGCGCTGAAAGGCGTACTCTTCCACGGTGTTCCCGTGGTGCACGAGGCGCTTGCGCCTTGAACTTTGCAGGGTGAAACGCGGCAACCTCTATCCGGAGCAACACCAAATAGGCATACGTGTGGCCTTGTGTCACGTTGGGCGGCTCGCCCGAGTATGCGGGTAGGTGGCTAGAGCACTTCAGCAATGATTTGCCCAGAGGAATGATTGCCAACCCACGCAAGTGGGTTTACAGAATCCGGCCTATAGATTCGCCTTGCACCTAATTACAAACTATTTTATGCGGGTTATCCCTATGCTCGCACTTAATAATCAACATTTAATTGATTCTGCAATATGTTGATTTATTTGATTATTTCAGTTCTGAAATATTTCAAAAAAACTATCTAAGTCCTTGATCCTATTGAAAAAAATGCATTCTGCGCTTGACCAAGCTCAATCATTCACTTAGAGTGGTGAAAAGTAGGTTTTTGTGTATTTAAGTGGGGTAAATGGGGTGTTTCAAGGAAGTAGTGCGCTGACGCTGGATGCGAAAGGTCGGATCAATGTCCCGACCCGGCATCGCGATGCTCTGGTCGAGCAGGCGCAAGGCTGCCTAACACTTACGCGGCACCCTGATGGCTGCTTGTTGGTCTATCCCAGAGCGCAGTGGGAAATTAAGCGCGAACAAATTGTGGCCTTCCCGATGCAAGCGCGTTCCCTGCAGCGCCTGTTGCTCGGCAGTGCTCAAGACGTAGAAATTGATGGATCAGGACGCATTTTGATTGCGCCTGAACTGCGCTCGGCTGCCGGCTTCACACGTGACGTGATGCTGCTTGGGATGGGCGCGCACTTTGAATTGTGGGATGCCGCTGCCTTGGCGCGCCGAGAGGCTGCTGATTTGTCGCAAGGCATGGGTGATGTGTTGAACCAGTTTTCGTTTTAAGTCGTGACGCAGTTTGTCCATCGGCCCGTGTTGCTCGAGCCGACAGTCGAATCGCTGGTGGGTGTGCAGTACGGTCGTCGTGGTTCGCATGCGTTAGATGAGTTGCCTGATCAGCAGGCGAGATTGTCGGGTGTGTATGTAGATGGAACGTTTGGCCGTGGCGGACATTCGCGCGCATTGTTAGCGAGGTTGAGTGTTGACGCACGGCTTGTGGTGTTTGATAAAGATCCGCAGGCGATCGCCGCGGCGCAGGAGTTAGCAGGACAGGACGCCAGAGTAACGGTTGTCCATGATGGGTTTTCAAGCATGGTCGATGCGTTGTCTGCGTTAGGCGTGCGAGAGGTAGATGGTGTGATGTTGGATCTTGGGGTGTCTTCACCTCAGATCGACGAGGCGGGACGTGGTTTTTCATTCATGCGGGATGGTCCGCTAGATATGCGAATGGACACGACGCGCGGTGAGACAGTGGCGCAATGGTTGGCGCTGGCAAGTGTTGATGACATGCAGGAGGTCATAGGACGTTATGGCGAAGAACGGTTTGCTTTTCAGATTGCAAAGGCGATTGCTACTCGCCGCGCAACAAGTCCGGTGGCAACCACGCTCGAGCTCGCCGAGCTCGTGTCAGGCACCGTCCGTACGCGCGAAAAGGGCCAGCATCCGGCTACACGCACCTTTCAGGCTTTACGGATTTACATCAATCATGAACTCGAAGAGCTCGAGAGCGCCCTCCCGGCAGCTCTAGGTTTATTAAAAACAGGCGGACGTATGGCCGTGATTAGCTTCCACTCGTTGGAAGATCGCGTCGTCAAGCAGTTCATTACCGCAGCATCCCGACCGGAAGCTGCGTACGCCCGCCTCCCTCTGCGCGAAAGCGAAATGCCACAGCCAGTTCTGATGGCGCTCGCGCGCATCTTGCCAAGTGATAGCGAAATATCCGAGAACCCGCGGTCTCGCTCTGCCGTGCTGCGGGTTGCGGAGCGCACGTACACGCCCTTCGGTCCTGAGGGTGCTCAGGCCTTCATGCCCCCGGCGCGGCGTAATGTCGCGCGCTCCAAAAAAGGGGCGCGTTGATGGGTCGTCTCTCCGTGCTGGCCGCGATTGTGTTGATGTTCTCGGCGATCTCTTTGGTAACGGCACGGTATCAGGCTCGACAGTTGTACAACCAACTCGATAAATATACGACGCAAGCCGAAGATCTAGAGATTGATTGGCGTAAGTTGCAGTTAGATCGTGCGCAGGCTTCTCGGAATGCTCACGTCGACAAGGTCGCACGTGAAGAGCTTCGTATGAACGTGATTGCGCCAGATCGCACAATCTACGTCAGTCAGCCGTTGGCTAACCAGTCCCCCGCGAGTCAGTCCGCTCCTGAGTCTGGGAGCCGCCGATGAAGCATATGCCCTTCTTCAGTAACCCGATGCTCAAAGCGCCTTATCCATTGTGGCGTGGACGGTTGGTGTTGTCCTTGATTGGTTTGGCCTTTTTGGCCTTGATCGCACGAGCTATCTACTTGCAGGGATTCACCACCGAGTTTTTGCAACAGCAAGGTGAAAAGCGCTATGAAGTGACGCAGCCGCTGTATGCAAGTCGCGGCAAGATACTGGATCGCAATGGAGTGGTGTTAGCTGCCAGCATACCTGCCCGTGCGATAGGATTTACTCCAAAGCACGCTAAAACACTTAGCGATGAGCGTTTAAAAAAACTAGCCGAGCTGCTTGAAGTGCCCGAGGCTGATCTGAAAACAAAGATCGATCCGGAAAAAAAGACGTTCATTTATTTGAAACGCCAGGTGCCTATCGAGGTGGCTCAGCAGATACAAAAAATGCGGATCCCAGGCGTGAGTCTTCACAGAGATAATCGTCGCTACTACCCAGAGGGTGAGGTTGCGGGCAATATTGTTGGCCTCAACACTCTGGATGATCATGGGCAGGAGGGCGTCGAACTTGCCTTTAATGATCAGTTGGCGGGAAAGGGCGGAAGCCGCCGAATTCTGCGTGATCGGATGGGACGTAAGATCGACGACGTGAAAAACGTCGATAGCCCGGTGGATGGACGCGATATCCAGCTGTCGATTGACACGCGGATACAGTATCAGGTGTATCGCGCGTTGCAGGAGGCCATGGTAACGAATAAGGCCAAAGGTGCTGCAGCCGTCGTAATCGATGTGAGGACGGGTGAAATCTTGGCCCTCGGAAACATGCCGACTTACGATCCGAACAAGCGCGAAACATTTCGCAGCGGCAATATGCGAAATCAAGCTTTAACCGATACCTTTGAGCCGGGTTCGATCATGAAGCCCTTCACGGTCGCGCTGGCCTTGGAACTCAATCGTATTACCCCAGCAACACAATTTCGCACTGGAAATGGCAAGTTCGCCTATCAGGGTGCAACCATCAGCGATGTGAGTGCGAATGGCACGCTGGATCCGGCGGGTATTTTGCTGAAATCTAGCAATATCGGCATGACCTTGATTTCAGAAAAGCTTGAGTCCCGTGAAATGTGGGCGCGCTTTAATGATCTTGGCTTAGGTCAAATGCCTCAGACAGGTTTCCCCGGTGAGGTGCCAGGTCGTTTGCGGCCTTGGGAGCGCTGGCGTCTGATTGAAAAGGCGACTATGTCCTATGGCTACGGGTTGTCTGTGTCGTTATTACAGATGGCGCGCGCCTACTCCGTCTTTGCTCGTGATGGCGATATGGTGAGCCTGAGTTTGATTAAGCGAGATCAGCCGCCTGCTACGACCCAAGTTTATCCTCCTGAAGTCGCTCGACGAGTGCGTTTGTGGCTAGAAGCCTCAGCGGGTCCGGAAGGTGCGAAAGCGGCACAGGTGCAGGGATATCGCGTTGCGGGCAAGAGCGGTACCGCGCGCAAGATTGTTGATCGTAAATACAGCACGAGTCGTTATCGCGGCTCCTTTGTGGGCTTTGCTCCGGTGTCGAATCCACAGATTGTGGTTGCGGTCACGATAGATGAGCCAAGTTCGGGGGTGTATTACGGCGGCCGTGTCGCTGCGCCAGTCTATGCCAGCATCGTCGGCAGTACCTTGCGGATTTTGGGCGTTCAGCCTGATGCGCCTTTTGCCTCGACTGTCGCGGCGACGCAGGGGGCTACGCGATGATTCGTGCAGAACTACTCGCTAAAAATATATCGATCCCCGCGCTTGTTGAAAAGATCGGGGCAGCAGCTCAGTTGGGCGCACAGCTGCATATGGACTCTCGCGCATTGAGGATGGGCGATGTTTTCGTTGCATGTCCCGGCGTAGTCGGCGACGCACGAGCCTTCGTTGATGCCGCGATTCAAGCAGGTGCCGCCGCAATTGTGGCGCATGTAGAGAACGCAAAAGAATGGCAGGACCGGTCCGCCAGTATTCCAATTTTTGGCGTCGAGAACTTGAAATCACGTGCCGGAGAGTTTGCAGATCTTTGGTATGGCCAGCCGTCGAGTCAGCTTCGCGTGGTCGCGGTTACAGGTACGAATGGCAAAACAAGTTGTGTTCAGTGGTTGGCCCAAGCACTTCGGAGTGAGGGTGTCGCAGTTGGCGTCATCGGTACTTTGGGGGTGACCTACCCTGACGGCTCGACCACGAGCGGGCAGCTAACGACGCCGGATGTGGTTTCAGTGCATCGTACGCTGGCTGAGATGCGCACACGCGGTGCTGCAATTGTGGCTCTTGAGGCCTCCTCAATCGGCTTGGATCAAGGTCGACTTGACGGTGTGCGCATCGCCCATGCTGCGTTTACGAATTTGTCGCGCGACCATCTGGACTACCACCAAACGATGCAAGCGTACGAGGCGGCCAAGCTCCGCTTGTTCGTGCATCCCGGTTTGCAGGGGGTCGTGCTTAATGTCGATGATCCAGTTGGGGTGAAATTAGCTCGAACTGTAGCAGTGCCGACGTTCACGTTTAGCTTGTCGCGTCAGGCCGATTCAGCAAATCTCACGGCACGAGATCTCTCTACTAATCTGCGTGGTACAGCCTTCGTCTTATGCGAACGTACAGAGTGTGTCGAAGTGCAGACACAGATACTGGGTGCACACAATGTTGCAAATCTCCTTTGTGTCGCTGGTTTATTGCGTCAACTTGGCTGGACTCTCTCTCGGATCGGCGTAGCCTTTGAGAGGATTAAGCCCGTGAGTGGTCGACTACAACGGATTGAGCCAATTGTTTCGCACGTGCCAAGCCCAACGGTTGTGGTGGATTATGCCCACACACCGGATGCGTTAGAGCGTGTATTGCGCACTCTGCACATCGTTGCCCAAAGCCGTGGTGCAAAACTATGGTGTGTATTTGGGTGCGGGGGGAATCGTGATATCGGCAAGCGTTCGCTCATGGGTGCAGTAGCGCAAAAGCTAGCAGACCGTGTGGTTGTGACCAGCGATAACCCGCGTGATGAGACGCCTCAAGCAATTATTGCCGATATTATTTCGGGCTTGGCGAGCGGTGCAGCGAATGTGTTGATTGAAGCTGATCGGGCGCAGGCAATTCTGCATGCTGTGCTGAACGCTGAGCCCGAAGATATTGTGTTACTTGCTGGCAAGGGTCATGAGGCCTATCAAGAAACGAAGGGTCGGCGAGCCTTCTTTGATGATGGGCACTGGGCGCAGGCTGGCTTGGTATTGCGGCAGGAGTGCAGCATTCAGACTGATTCCAGAAAACTGGAAGCGGGTACCGTATTTTTAGCGCTACGTGGCGAAAATTTTGATGGGCACGATTATCTTGAGCAAGTTGCTGCTGCCGGGGCAGTCGCGGCGTTTGTTGATCAGCCTGTTGCCGGGGTAGCGCTTCCACAAATTGCATTGGGAGACACACGCGCAGCGCTACTGACACTTGGCCATGCATGGCGTAAGCAGTTTGCTGTGCCAATCATTGCGGTGACAGGCAGTAACGGTAAAACAACGACGAAGGAAATGATTGCGTCGATTCTGACTGCATGGGTGGGTGAGGCTAATCGCTTAGCGACGACAGGCAATTTGAACAATGAGTTGGGTGTACCGTTGACATTACTCAGACTTCGCGCACAGCATCAAGTTGCTGTGATCGAGTTGGGAATGAATCATCCGGGTGAGATCGCAGTCTTGGGTGGCGTGACTCAACCGACGGTAGCCTTGGTCAATAATGCGCAGCGTGAACACCAGGAGTTCATGGTGAGCGTCGAGGCGGTTGCGCTTGAGAACGCTGCCGTATTTGACGCGCTGATGCCTGGTGGCACTAAGGTCTATCCAGCGGACGATGCATTCGCCCCTTTGTGGGCTGATTTGGCGGGCCAGCATACATCTAGTACGTTTGGTTTAACCGCACCTGCTCGTATTTGGGCAAGTGATATTGAGTCGGACGTCTTGGGCTCTGGTTTCGTGTTGCACACGCCTCTTGGGCAGGGCGAAGTGGTGTTGCCTGTGCCTGGAATCCATAACGTGCGTAACGCCCTCGCGGCAACAGCATGTGCGCTGGCGAGTGGCGCTCCATTGGCCGCTGTGATTCAAGGGTTGCAGGGGTTTCGTGCCGCGAATGGTCGGATGCAACCGCATCGACTTAGCAATGGTCGTGTATTGATTGACGACACCTATAACGCGAATCCAGATTCAGTACGTGCCGCGATTGACGTCTTGGCAAGCTTGCCAGCGCCTCGTGTCTTGGTGCTGGGTGATATGGGTGAAGTCGGAAACAACGGACCAGCCATGCACACGGAAGTGGGCGAGTATGCCCGCTCACGAGGCATCGATGTGCTGCTGACCTTGGGTCAGGCGACGCGCGACAGTGCCCAGGCGTTTGGTCCGGGAGCGCATCATTGTGATTCGCCTGAGCAAGTGTGCGAGATGCTTGGCAACATGGCCGTCGCTAGTTTGCTCGTAAAGGGTTCGCGGTTTATGCGCATGGAGCGCGTGGTGCGCGGGTATGAGGAAAAATATGGGACAACTCCCGAGGGGCTGGTGAAGCATGCTGTATGAGTTGTTCGGTTGGTTGGCAGATAACCACATACGCGGTTTTGGTGTGTTTGAGTACATCACCTTGCGTGCGGTACTTGCGTGTGCGACGTCTTTATTAATCGGGCTGATTGCGGGTCCTTGGGTTATCCGTAAACTGACCGAACTAAAAATTGGTCAAGCTGTTCGCAGCTATGGGCCAGAGAGTCATCTCGTTAAAACTGGTACGCCAACGATGGGCGGCGCACTGATTTTGATCTCTATAGGGGTGAGTACCCTGCTTTGGGCAGACTGGAGTAATCGGTTTGTTTGGGTTGTATTGCTGGTGACCTTTGGCTTTGGCTGGATCGGCTGGGTAGATGACTACCGCAAAGTGGTGCATCGTGACCCTGAGGGCATGCCGGCACGTCAAAAGTTTTTTTGGCAAGCGCTCATCGGACTGATTGCCGCCGTGTATCTGACCTTCGCAATTTCTGCGCCAGGCACGAGTAACGTCTGGCCTCTGATGCGTGATTGGGTCAATAGTGGCTTTTCTTTGGTATTGCCAACACGGACCGACTTAATCGTGCCGTTTTTCAAAACGGTGAGCTATCCACTTGGTGTGTTTGGCTTTGTGTGTTTGAGCTGGTTCGTCATTGTTGGAACAAGTAATGCAGTGAACCTGACCGATGGCTTGGATGGTCTTGCAATCATGCCAACCGTTATGGTTGGCTCCGCCTTAGGCATATTTGCGTATGTAGTCGGTCGTGTCGACTACTCGCGCTACCTGCTCTTCCCGTATATCCCAGGCGCTGGCGAATTGATGGTCTTGTGTGCCGCACTGGCTGGTGCGGGCCTGGCCTTCTTATGGTTTAACGCTCATCCAGCCCAGGTATTCATGGGTGATGTGGGTGCGCTAGCGTTGGGGGGCATGTTGGGGACCGTCGCCATTATTGTTCGTCAGGAAATTGTCTTGTTCATTATGGGCGGAGTATTTGTTGTTGAAACACTGTCTGTGATGATGCAGGTTGCCTGGTTCAAATACACCAAGCGTAGGTATGGGACAGGACGTCGAATTCTCCGCATGGCTCCTCTGCATCATCATTTTGAGGTTGGCGGCTGGAAAGAGACGCAAGTAGTGATTAGGTTTTGGATTATCAGCATGATGCTGGTACTTGTTGGTTTAGCTTCACTCAAAATTCGATGAACGATACGCTTCACCTTATCACCTTCCCCTCCCGTGTCTTGATTGTCGGACTCGGTGAGACAGGCGTGGCTGCTGCCCGTTGGTGCGTGCGGCAGGGGGCGAACGTTCGTGTGGCGGACACTCGTGAAGTGCCCTCCGGTCTTGAGGCACTTCGTCAAGATCTCGATCCTACTTTGCTTGAGTTTCACCTGGGTTGTGATGTGTTTGCCGAATCCTTGCTAGATGAAGTCGACGCGTTGGTGCTAAGCCCTGGTCTCGCGCCAGGGATGTCCCCTGTTCGCGAGCTACTTGACGCTGCGCAGTTACGGTCTATTGAAATCATCGGTGAAATTGAATTGTTCGCACGTGCACTGGAACAACTGAAACAACAGACGGGTTACGCACCCAAGGTGTTGGGTATCACCGGTACAAATGGCAAAACAACGGTGACGGCGCTTGCCCGTCACATGTTGACCGCTGCAGGACTAAAAGCTCGTGCTGCTGGCAACATTAGCCCAGCAGCGCTCCAGGCATTGAGCGAGTGTCTTGATACGAATGACTTGCCTGATGTCTGGGTGCTTGAGTTATCGAGTTTTCAGCTCGAAACGACGCAAAGTTTGCGCTGCACGATGGCGACTGTATTGAATGTCACGCAGGATCATTTGGATTGGCATGGGACGATGGAGGCCTACGCTGCGGCGAAAGCGCGTATCTTCGGGATGTCCGACACCGTGCTCGTCAATCGAGATGATGGGTGCGTGATGCAAATGATTAAATCGTTAGGCGCCGTAAATGTTCGCAGCTTTGGCCGCGACGTACCGATGCTTGCCGGTGATGTTGGGATTGAGACTAATCACGGCGTAACTTGGCTGTGCATGAGTGAACCGACCGAGTTTGACGATGACTTGCCTGCACCGGTTAAGCGTAAGAAAAATGCGCCGGAACCGCAGCGCCAAGTCGGTCGCATGGTCCGCATGATACCCGCCGATGCGCTGGGCGTTAAAGGTACGCATAACGCCTTGAACTGCTTGGCGGCACTCTCATTGGCTAGGGCTTGTGGCGCGGGGCTCGCGCCCATGTTGCGCGCTGCGACCGAATATATTGGTGAGCCGCATCGGATGGAGTTCGTTCGTGCGATCGGCGGTGTCGATTTCTTTAACGACAGTAAGGGAACTAACGTTGGTGCCACGGTGGCAGGCCTCGATGGGTTAGGGCGCCGTTTTGTATTAATTGCGGGCGGTGTGGGGAAGGGGCAGGACTTTGCGCCCCTAGGCCCAGTCATTGCCAAACAGGCTCGTGCCGTAATTTTGATCGGGCAGGACGCAAACCTAATCGCACAGGTGTTGAGCGCGAATGACGTGTCAATCGACTTCGCCCACAGTATGCAGGAGGCCGTCACGCGTGCTTTCGGCTTCGCGCAGGAGGGTGATGCTGTAGTGTTGTCGCCGGCGTGCGCAAGCTTCGATATGTTTAGAAACTATCCGCATCGTGGGCAGGTATTCGCCGAGGTGGTAGCAGAGCTAGCTCTTGAACAAGGGGAGGTGGTGTGAGCCTCTTTGCTGAGCTGACCTCGAGCGTGAATGCCGTCCCGCCTGGACGCACGACGATGCGCAATTATGATTTGACATTGATCGTTGCGACGGCGATCTTGGTCGGCATCGGCATTCTGATGGTCTATTCGGCTGCGATCGCGCTTGCTGACGGACCTCGTGGACAAAACTTTAGCCGCTATTCGTTTGTACTTCGACAGTCGGCCTTCGCTCTAATCGGTACCTTCTTAGCAACACTCGTGCTGACTGTGCCAATCGAATCGTGGCGTCGTACATCGTTTTGGTTTTTTGGGTTCAGTGTCTTGTTGCTAGTGTTGGTGCTCATCCCAGGGATTGGGCGAAAAGCGAATAACGCTTGGCGCTGGTTGCCCATCGGACCCTTAACATTTCAGCCTTCTGAGATGATGAAGCTGGCAATCATCATCTTTACGGCGGACTACGTGATTCGCAAGCAGCAATTTATTCAAAGCTTGCGACGGGGTTTTCTTCCCATGGCCGTGATCTTAGGCATCGTTGCATTTTTGTTAATGCGCGAGCCAGATTTGGGTGCACTGGTTGTGGTCGTCTGTATTGCGCTTGGCATTTTGTTTGTTGGTGGGATCAATGCAGTGATATTTTCGGGACTTGTTGGTGTCATTGTGTCTGGATTTGCCCTCACAATCTGGCTCACGCCTTGGCGGCTGCAACGCGTCTTCGCCTACCTGAATCCATGGAATCCAGACTATGCACAGTCTACGGCCTACCAACTGTCGCACTCATTAATGGCAATCGGTCGTGGCGAGTGGACGGGCGTAGGGCTTGGCGGCAGCGTAGAGAAATTACATTATTTACCCGAAGCGCATACTGACTTTATTGTTGCAGTAATAGGAGAGGAGCTTGGTTTTCTTGGCATATTACTGGTCGTGACCTTGTTCTCGGTCATTATCTATCGTTGCTTTGAAATCGGCAGGCAAGCGATCGCGATGGAGCGCGTATTTGGAGGGTTGGTTGCGCAGGGTGTCGGCATGTGGTTTGGGGTGCAGGCGTTTATCAATATAGGCGTTTGCCTTGGTCTATTACCCACCAAGGGCCTAACCCTGCCTCTAGTCAGTTATGGCGGTTCGGGCATCTTGATGAACTTGATCGCGATTGCAGTCGTGCTTCGAGTCGACTTTGAGAATCGTAATTTAATGCGGGGAGGAAGAGCATGAGTTCGACCTCTCCCGTGGTTCTCATCATGGCAGGCGGAACCGGCGGACACATTATGCCGGGTCTGGCAGTTGCTGATGTTTTGCGTGACCGTGGCTGGACAGTGCGTTGGTTAGGGCACCCAGAAAAGATGGAGGGCAAACTGGTTCCCGCCCGTGGTTATGAACTTTGTCCCTTGCGTTTTGCTGGGCTACGGGGCAAGGGTTTCGTCGATCAACTTAAAGCACCATTCCGATTCATGCGTGCACTGCTTCAAGCGTGGGGGCACTTCACTCGCATCAAGCCCAACGTAGTCCTAGGTATGGGTGGCTACGTTGCATTCCCAGGCGGTGTTGTTAGTGCTTTGCGCGCAAAGCCGTTGGTGCTGCACGAACAAAATGCAATTGCTGGCATGACGAATCGCTATCTGTCGCACCTCGCTCGGCGTGTCTTAAGCGGCTTTCCGGGAGCGATTCCCGGTGCTGAGGTGGTCGGCAACCCAGTACGCAAAGAAGTTGTGCGCCTTCCAGATCCTAGTGAAAGATACGGCCAGCGCAGCGGTCCATTGCGGGTACTGGTCGTGGGCGGCAGCCTGGGTGCAACCGCGTTAAACACAGTCCTGCCTCAGGCATTTGCTCAGATGCAACCGCAGGCGCAACCCATCGTGACCCATCAGGCGGGTGCGCAGCATATCGAGGCGTTGGAGCGTGCCTATGCCGATGCGGGAGTGCAGGCTAAATGCGTTGCGTTTATTGACGATATGGCGACTGCGTTAGGTCAAACCGATTTGCTGATTTGTCGGGCTGGTGCGATGACTGTCGCCGAGGTATCCGCAGCAGGTGTCGCCGCTCTTTTTGTGCCATTCCCGTTTGCCGTCGATGACCATCAAACCGCGAATGCGAAATTTTTGACTGATGCGGGAGCGGGCTGGGTGTTGCAACAAAAAGATATGACCGCAGAGGGTGTTGCGCAATGGTTATCACTTCGTACACGTGATGAATTGAATGCTGTAGCGCAACGTGCACGCGCACACGCTCAACCCCACGCCGCGCAGCGGATAGCAGATATTTGCGAAGAGTTGGCGGGAGGCAAAGCATGAAACATCGTCTTCAGCATATTCATTTTGTCGGAATCGGTGGTTCTGGCATGAGTGGGATCGCAGAAGTGTTGCTGAACTTGGGTTATCGGATTTCAGGGTCGGATCTCGCGCATTCGACTGTTACGCAACGA
>JBILJY010000190.1:0-5105 GCA_044376975.1 Burkholderiaceae bacterium
AACACGCTCGTGTTGATGTTCGGTTTTACGTTCGGTTTTGCAGTCTTGGCCTTAGGGATCGGAGTTAAACGCTTCTGGAGCGAAATCACGCCGGGACAGGCGACCGGTGAAGCAATCGGCGAAGCTGCGCACAACGCTCTAAAACTCAAATATTTAGATGGCGGGCACGGCGACGGCTGTAACGATGAAGACGATCGCTTTACGCTGCGACGCAGGCGCTATCATCACCTGACGTTTTACGGCTTTATGTTGTGTTTTGCGTCGACCTCTGTCGCGACGCTTTATCACTACGCTTTCGGATTGCAAGCACCCTACGCCTACACGAGCTTGCCAGTGATCCTAGGCACGGTGGGAGGTATCGGTCTGCTCATTGGGCCAGCTGGTCTGCTGTGGCTCAATCTCAATCGCTCCGCTTTACACGGTGACGCCGCGCAAAAGCCAATGGATATTGGATTTATATCGCTACTGTTTTTAACCAGCCTCACTGGTTTAGCTCTGTTGATTTGGCGTGACACCAGTGCCATGGCACTGTTACTCGCCATTCACTTGGGTATCGTCATGGCGCTCTTTTTGACCTTGCCTTATGGAAAGTTTGCACACGGCGTCTATAGAAGTGCTGCGCTGCTGAAGTGGTCCATTGAAAAACGTATGCCCAATAAACTTTCACTCGGTTCAGACTGATGAAACAACACGGCCCCCTGACACACATCAAAGTTCTTGATCTCAGCCGTGTGTTGGCGGGTCCTTGGGCCGGGCAAGTTCTTGCCGACCTGGGTGCCACCGTCATCAAAGTCGAACGACCTGGCGTGGGTGACGATACCCGTGTTTGGGGCCCGCCTTTCTTGAAAGCCGAGAACGGCGAGCAAACCAAAGAGGCTTGTTATTTTTTAGCCGCAAACCGCGGCAAACAATCCGTCACGATTGACATCAGCACGGCCGAAGGACAAGAGCTGGTTCGTAAACTTGCGGCGCAAGCCGACATTGTTCTTGAAAACTACAAGGTGGGCACGCTCATCCGCTATGGGCTCGGGTACGAAGACTTAAAAGCTGTAAACCCAGCGATCATTTACTGTTCGGTGACAGGCTTCGGACAAGATGGTCCTTTAGCCGAACTACCCGCTTATGACTTCATGATTCAAGCCATGGGGGGCCTGATGAGTGTGACGGGCGAGCGCGATGGTCAACCGGGTGGTGGGCCACAAAAAGTCGGCATGCCCATCATGGATTTGATGACGGGCATGTGGGCTGCTGTTGGCGTACTCGCTGCGCTGGCGCGTCGCAACGAAACCGGTGAGGGCGAGTACATCGATCTAGCGATGCTCGATGTAATGGTGGCCACCATTGCTAATCAAGGAATGAACTATCTCGTCTCTGGTAAGACTCCGCAACGCATGGGGAACAAACACCCCAATATTCAGCCACAAGATGTTTTTCAATGCACGGATGGCCAGATGGTACTCGCTGTCGGCAACGACGGGCAGTTTGCTAGTTTCTGTCAGGCCATGAATCGTCCTGATCTTGCCAGCGATCCACGCTTCACCACGAACAGTTCACGTGTCGTGAACCTGGCGGCGCTGATGGAGATTTTGGTTCAAGAAATTGGACAGCGCTCTCGCGCAGAGTGCATCGATGCATTGCGCTTACACGGCGTGCCATGCGGGCCCATCAATACGATTCCAGAAGTTTTGGCAGACCCTCAGATTATTCATCGTGAGATGCTGCGCTATCTTCCCCATCCAACGGCAGGCAAAGTACCGCAGATTGTCAGCCCTCTCAGGCTTAAACAGAATCCGTTGGCCTTTAACGACGCCCCGCCATTACTGGGCGCGAACACCCAAGCAGTACTCAAAGAGATTGGCGTGACGCCAGAGCAGTACGCTGCGTTACTTGCACGCGGCGTGTTGTAGTAATAGGGCCTGCGCAATCAACCGCTTGGCTTATTTGGGGAAGCCCGCAGTTTTAGATCCAAACAAGCGACGAAGACCGAGCCACTGCTGAGAAATGAAGCCACGTCCGTAATCACGCCCCCCTTCTGCGGGCAACTGGTCGTGAATACCAGTCTTAGCGTACGGCGTATCAAAGCGTGCTGTCTTAAAAAGAATATCCCACAACGGAAATAGAACAGCGAAGTTATGCCCTTTTGAAGGACCTGCCGAAGACTCGCTGTATTCAATTGAGTGGTGATAGCGATGGAACTTGGGGCTGACGATAAATCGATTACCCAGTTTGCCAAACGACAGGCGAATATTGCCGTGCGAGTAGCTTTCAACCAACTGCGTCAACACAACAATCAAAACAAATTGTCCGGGTGGTACGCCCACTAACTTAGCAATGAACACAAATACGATGCTACGTAATACGCTATCCAACAGATGGTTACGGTTATCGCTCCACATCGTCATCTGGCGTTGGCTGTGGTGCACCGCATGCAAGCTCCAAAACCACGCGTAGCGGTGCTGCGCACGATGGTAAAAGTAATCAACCGCATCAAAAATGAGTAGGTAAATCAAAAAACTCACCCAGGCGATGTCCGTGACGCCTGGCCAGACCTGATCCACGTGAAAAGTCGTAAACCCTGCGACCCGCGCCTGTCCAAAGAGCGCATCGGCCAGCGGCACGACAGAAAAAAACAACACGAGTCGAAATAAGCCCAACCGATGAATAAGGGTGTACAAAATATCGTTGCGTATTTCCTTGCGATTAATTACGGGCTCGACAGGTCGCCAGCGTTGTAACGCTCCAAAAACGATGGCGATCATTGCGATTTGTAATAGGCCAATCAACAACCACATCGTCCCGTTGTAGGCGTCCTCAAGATAGCCGCTCAAACCAAGATTAAAAAATAGCGGCTGCACAATCGTCTCAAAGAGCCATTGGTGTGCATGATCAAACAGGTCACTGGCGAATTGAATCATCACTATTTTTTTTCAAAGGTTGCGCCATAGGAGGCAGGCTCTGGACATACGCGGGATGGGTATCGATCGTCGCAAAACAAAAGCCACGTGACTTTAGGCCTTCAATTAAAGGCTCAAGAACCGTCGGTGCCCAGGGATCTTTACGCGACCAAATTCCCAAGTGTGCCATCAGGATATCGCCAGACCGAATGTTGCGCAATGCGCGCTCCAACAGCACAGCATTAGGATACTGCTCACTAGACAGCTCATCACCCAAAAACCCTGCTGGCGCCCAGCCTACATGTTGATATCCGCATGCTTGCGCGGCTTGCAAGAGCGCGGGTGAGGTGTGCCCCCCAGCCGCTCTAAACAGCGGCAGCATTCTGCGGCCCGTCATTTCTTCAAACCGCTCACCCGGCCGCGCGAGCTCGCGGCAATAGTCTTGAGCGCTCCAGATCTGGTTCTTGCCCTGAAGCGGTCCGGCGCTTGCCCGAACCCTGAACGAGCCATCAGGCAAGTCTGCCCGCCAATGCACATGGTCATACGTATGCGAAGCAAAGACGTGTCCCTGTTCCGCCATCGTTTCCCACCACGGCGCCCACTCATCGTCTAGGCTAGTGCCGCCGGTGCGCGTCAGCTCATTGGCCAAAAAAAAGCTCGCACGAACACCTTGCCGCTTTAACACGTCTTCAACCAGCGGCGCCACTTCCATATGCCCCGTATCAAAGGTCAGATAAACCGGGCGACTACAGTTCGGCTGCGACGACTGAGCGCACGCAATCGAAGCAGACAAACTAAGGACGACAGACCAACCCTTAATCGCGGCTCGCATGATTTAGCGTCCACACGCCATGCGGTGACTTACCAACAGGAATCTGTTTCACCACCGCCTTTTTTTCAAGATCAATCACGGCAAGCCTTCCCGCCCAACGCGCTGTCACAAGCAGCGTCTTGCCGTCTGCCATCATTTCCATACAATCTGGTCCAGCTGGCGTCTTATACGTGTCAACGACTTTTAATGTCGTCCAGTCGATACGACTAATCGTATTTGCGCTGCGGTTGCTCACGAACACATGCCGCTTATCACCCTGAGAACGGAAGGCGTGCGCGCCTTTACCCGTCTGGATACGCGTTTTGAGCACAGCCTTGCCGCTCGACATGTCGTACGCTTCAACCGCATCTTCGCCTGTCAGTCCGATCAACAGCGTTTTGTCGTCGGGTGTCAGATATAAATCAGCAGGGATCTTGCCGACGCTAATTGTCCATAACCGCTTTTGCGTCGCTAGCTCGATCGCCGTCAATTGATTGCTATCCTGCAGCGTAATATAGGCAACCTTGCTTTTGCTATCAATTGCAATATGGCTTGGCGTTTTGCCTGCTGGAATACGCTTGACCAAATGCAGCTTAAATTCCTCGCCCACACGCTCCCAGCGATAGATATCGACGTGATTCAATCGGTTAGCCGCCGTCACAAACCATTTCATGTCTGGCGAAAACCGCAAATGGTAAGGATCAAGAATCCCCGTCATCGTGCGCTGCACCGCGGCAGTCTTCGGGTCTAGAAACGTAATCGAGTCACCTTCGGCATTACCCACCATGACCGACTTATTGTCTGGCGTCAGATACAAGTGATGAGGCTCTTTACCTACTGGGATGCGCTTTGTCTCTGTGTACGTTTGGGGATCAATCACACTCACATCCGCGTTCAGCGAATTAAGCACAAGAATCGGTGGGGCTGCCCACACGCTCGAGGCGAGGAGCCCGCAAAGAGAAAAAGCGAGGCGGAGGGCAGCGGTAGAGATTGATCGATTGCGTGTCATTTGGAACCATTCATACGTTGAACTGCAAGACTGTATTTTCGCATAGGCTAAGACTTGCTCGGTAGCGGGCGGTGCACCTTGGCACCCGGATGCGGCGCGCGCATAACCAGGATGCTTCCTGACTCAGATTCAGTGCAGTACAAATCACGATTTTCCACACCACCGAACGCAACATTGGTGACGACGTTGTCCTTTGGACTCGTCCAAACAAAAATTGGTTCCCCACGCGGATTAATTAACCATACGTAGCCTAGGCCAGGGTTAGCGATGGCGAGATTGCCTGCCACATCCACTGCCAGACCATCAGGGCCGCTGGGCCCATACGTCGTAAAGAACTGTCCCACTTTTGCAACGCTACCATCGCTCATGAGCGGTGTACGCCACACACAAT
>JBILJY010000033.1:0-17747 GCA_044376975.1 Burkholderiaceae bacterium
AAATATGGCGGATAACATTAGCGGAGGTATTGGTCGCCTTCCCGATGAAGCAATGCGCAAACGCATGATGGACCATATCAATAGTCTACCAAACGCCTAAGACCGCGGCGCATTGTGCTAAATTCTCTACCCTAATGTCTTTATTTAAACGTTCCGTCGTCTCCGAAATCACCAATCACACAAGCGTCGTGCTTTCGACGCTAATCGTGATTTGGTTGAGCGTCGTGCTAGTTAGGCTGCTTGGGGAAGCGGCTGCGGGACGTATTGGCGCAGATGTGGTTGTCGGACTGGCTGCCTTTACAACCATTGCATCCTTACCCATTGTTCTTGCCGTATCGCTTTTTATTGGCGTGCTTACCACCGTCACACGCAACTATCGCGAATCTGAAATGGTGGTGTGGTTTTCAAGCGGATTATCCCTGCTTAACTGGATTAATCCCGTACTGCGCGTAGCCATTCCCGTCGCGCTTTTGATTTCCTTCTTAACTCTTTATGGCACGCCCTGGGCGAACCGTCAGATCGGTGAGTATCGTGCCCGCTATGAATTACGCTCAGATATCTCCAAAGTGACTCCTGGTCAGTTTCTCGAGACAGAGAAGGGAGCACGCGTATTTTTTGTTGAAGGTCCTTCAACGCCTGATGGCCCGCTGGGCCAGGTATTTATGCGGCTGATTGATCCTGATTGGTTCAGCCTGATCACCTCGAATTCGGCCGATACCGTGATACAAGATAACGGTGATAAGTTTCTAGTGCTTGGTGAAGGCCATCGCTATGACTTCAAACTCGGCACACCTAACATGCGAATCGCAGAATTTGAATCGTTTGGCGCGCGCATAGAAAGCAAAGATGGCGAAGCGTCTCTCAAAAAAGCGCGCGAAGACACCTTAAACAGTCGACGTTCAAGGCCCACACTTTGGTTGATTAGTGACCGCCTACCTATTTCCTCCGGTCAGTTGATGTGGCGTGTGGCTGTGCCCATGGCCGCCTTGAACCTTGCACTAATGGCCATCCCTCTGGGCGCAGTCAATCCGCGGATTGGACGCTCGGGCGATCTCTTAATCGCTGGCTTAGTCGCTATGCTTTACTTAAATCTAATTAACCTCTCGCAAGGCTGGATCATCCACAGCAAGCTCTCGTTCGTCGTGGGGGTCTGGCTCGTGCATGCCATCTTTGCTGCCTGCACCCTCGTATTGTTATGGCATCGGCTTCGGATCAAAACTCCCAAACCGCCCACAGTGGCGCCAGCTTAACCTTCTTAAAAGTAAATAAGGAAATCTCATGAGCGAACTTCAAAAAATCGATCTCACCATCGGTAATGGCGCCGAAGCGGCAGCAGGCCAACACGTTTCTGTCCATTACACCGGCTGGTTGCACGACACGACTGCAGCGGGCAACAAAGGCGCTAAGTTTGATAGCTCGGTAGACCGCGGTGATCCCTTTGATTTTCCGTTGGGTGCAGGCCATGTCATTAAGGGTTGGGACGAAGGCGTTGCCGGCATGAAAATCGGTGGCAAACGCACCTTGATTATTCCCCCAGAAATGGGCTATGGTGCACGTGGTGCAGGCGGCGTGATTCCACCAAACGCCACACTTGTATTCGATGTAGAACTTCTCGCAATCAGTTAATTCGGAGATCACTATGCAGCGAAACATCTTTTCAACGATACGTGCCCTTGGGATGAGCAGCGTCGCTGCTTTAACGTTGTTTGCAGCTTCGCAGGCGAACGCACAAAGCGCGGCCAACTATCCAAACAAACCCATCACAATCGTCGCCCCCTTCGCACCAGGTACGCTCACTGACATCCTGACGCGCACGATTGCCAACAAACTTTCGATCGCGCTGGGTCAACCCGTTGTCGCAGAAAACAAAGCGGGCGCTGACGGTAATATCGGTGCAGCCTACGTGGCCTCTGCTCCTGCAGATGGCTACACATTGTTAGTGGGCGCAACCAGCATCGGTTCGATCAACGTGTTGCTGCACAAAAATATCAAATACGATCCTCAACGTGATTACGTGGGTATCACTAACCTAATCAGCGTGCCCAACGTGCTCGTTATTGGCTCGCATGTTCCGGCTAAGAACATAAAAGAGCTGCTCGCCCTACAAAAGCAAAAGAGCTTTAATTACGGCTCAAGCGGTGCAGGTGGCAGCATGCACCTTGCAGGCGAGATTTATAAAAAGATGGCTGGCGTAGAGATGGTGCATATCCCTTACAAAGGGACAACACCCGTCATCAATGACATCATTGGTGGCCGCGTTGAAATGATGTTCTGTAACTTGCCGGTCTGTTTGTCGCTGATTAAGTCAGGCAAGCTGACTGCACTTGGTGTTACGTCGGCTAAGCGTTCAGCACTCTTACCAGACGTTCCAACCCTAGCTGAATCCGGCTTACCTGGATTTGACGTGAGTGGCTGGTTCGGTTTGTTCGCACCCAAAGGCACACCACCAGACATCGTCGCCAAGCTCAATGCCGCAACAGTCAAAATCCTGAATGATCCTCAGTTCAAAGAAGAATTCTTGAGTAAGGGCGCCGTCACGATCGGCGATTCGTCAGAGGCCTTTACAAAGTATGCAGCAGACGAGCGTGCACGTTGGGCCAAGATCATTGCAGACGCGAAGATTACGTTGGAATAACACTTATCGACCCGTCCTCACCTTTCTAAAGCAGCACGAGTGATAGCCAAGGTACGTACGTTAGTATCCCCAGTGCGACAATGCGTGTAACAAAAAAAGGTAGGACCCCTTTAACGACTGATTCGACAGGAATCTTGGCAATCGAACTCATCACAAAAAGGTTGAGTCCGATGGGTGGCGTTAGTGTTGCTATTTCAACATTCGCCACCATAATGACGGCGAAATGAATCGGATTAATTCCAAGCTGCGTCGCGATCGGGAACAGTAATGGCGCAGTCAGCACAATCATCGCTACGCCATCAAGAAACATCCCCAACACCAGCAGAATGATGTTCGCCATTAATAAGAATTGCCAAGGCTGCATATTCAGCTCGACCATTAAAGCGACCAAGGCTTGAGACGCACCCATGCGCGACAAAACGAATCCAATCAAGCTTCCACCGAGCACGACTGCAAAAATCATACTTGACTGCATGACAGATTCTTTGGAGATGACCCAGACGTCTCGCCACTGCATCGTTCGGTATATATAGACGCACAGCACTATCGCGAACCCTGCCGCAACGGCAGAGACCTCTGTGGGCGTAAACAATCCAAAGTAGATACTGCCCATGATCAATACCGGCATTGACAACGCACCGGTTGATCGCGGAAGTTTTCTTACAAACCCACTTAAGTCAATCGACGAATTAGCAGTGCCGTATCCCTTTCTTCTGCAGATAACATATGTGGTTATGAGCAAGAGTGCGGCTTCGAAAAGCCCCGGTACGATACCGGCAATAAACAGCTTATCAACCGGTATGCCAACAATCGAGCCAATCAAGATAAACCCAAGAGAGGGAGGGATCATCAGCCCTAGCGTTCCACCCACGGCAACAAGCGCAGCAGAGAACTCGGCGGGATAGCGCTCACGCTTTAACTCCTCGACCGTTGAGGCTCCGATCGCCGAGGCAGATGCGACACTTGACCCGGAAATTGCTGCAAAAAAAACACAAGCTAACATCACTGTCAGGGCTAAACCCCCTTTAAAAAACCGTACTAGCGTGCCAATTAGCTCGACGAGTATAAAAACAATATTGCCTCGCATCATGATGTTCCCCATCAAGATGAACATCGGCACAGCCATCAGCGGATAGCTATTGATCGACTTGAAAGCAGTTTGTGCTATTACGACGATCGGCACTCCATCCATCGTGATGGTCATCACGCTTGAAATCAGCCCCATCGTTGTCGCCACGTGGGCGCCCAAGGCCATTAGCACTAACAAGCCGATCGCGGCGAGAATCAAGGTCATAGCAGTGGATTACTTGTTTGAGTTTTAGAATTATCCGCGCCCTGCTCGTCAGACGGTTCCTCATTTGTCGCGAACGGATCACCGACTTTCCAGGCAAATATTGCGGCTTTGATGTAGTACCAGAACAAGCCAAAGCCAGCGATGGGCATCGCCAAGTACAGCAACCACATTGGTAACTCTAAATTCGACTCGGAGACAATACCCATTTTGTAGTAGCGGACCGCTTGTGGAAATGACGAGTAAATCAACACAAGCGCAAACACAATCCCTGTTACACAGGAAAGTAACCAGCAGAGCCGCTGAATCTTTATTGGGAACCTCTGGACGAGTAACTCGGTTCGGATGTGCATTTTCCGAAAGCCTGCGATTCCGATCGTCAAACTGAACGCCCAGATCATTAAAAACCGCACGGACTCTTCCGCCCAAAAATAGCTGACATTCAGGACATAGCGACTAAGGCCCTCAAGAATCATGATGACCGTGGCTAACAGCAAAAAAACCGTACCTATATTCAGCAACATATTGAGTACGGGCCCCGCTTGACCAAACTTCTTTTCATGTGTCGGCATACCGAATCCTTTTATCGTGCTCATGAAATGGCAATAGCCAAGCGGGGTATTGGCAAAATCACTTTACGCCACAGGTTGCTTCCAGCGCTTCCGCCCGACCAACAGCCTCGGCGTGCTGTTTGCGAAACGAAGCACCAGCCGTCACAAAACGCTCCTTTAGTCGCGCTACCTCAGCAGGCGCCATCACACGATAGACCCCTCCTTGGTCGACCATCCGCTTGATCAATTTCTGATCGTTCGCGATAGTCTCCGCCCACTGGCGTTTTATGATTTCGTCTACAACATCTTGAATAGCTTTGCTTTGAGCGGCTGGCAGACCGTCAAACCACTTTTTATCAACTAAGATAGCTGACGTAGCAAGCGCCATCCCGGGAGCAAGCGTCGCATGCTTGGCGGTGATACCCACCACGTCGGCCCAACCTGCCGGAGAGGTAATCATCCCGTCAATAACGCCCTGCGAAATAGCGGGTGACAGCTCGGTTGCAGCCAACGCCACAGGACTTGCCTGAATGGATTTCATCGTGTCTAAGATGACCCCACCTGAAATAACTCGAATTTTCTGACCACGTAGGTCCTCAAGTTTTTGCACATCCTTACTTTTCATCAAAAACATCAGGTCAGCTGTGCGCAGAATCCCTAAAATTTTTGCTCCTTTGGGCTCGATATATCCAGACAGCATCTTTGTGTAGCCATCTGCAAAGCACCTATTCGCCATTTTTTCAGATGTTAGGGAAAATGGTAGGCTTGCAACACCGATCCGAGGATCCATTTGTTCTAGACGGGATATCACCGGAAACACGACCTGCACTGCACCCGTACCAAGAGCTGCGATTGCGTCGCGATCGTTATAAAGGGTCGCAGCATGAAAATATTTTCCTTTGATGCCACCATTTGTACGTTTGGCTACTTCATCGATAAACTGGACGATGTAGGGGCTTGGATTGACGGTTAAGGGAATCTCACTGGTGACGACCATTTGCGAGGCCTGAACGGATGGCAAAGAAGCGATTAGCGCTGTGGTGCCGGCCAGCGCAGCTATCTGCAAGACACGCTTGAATTTTTTAACGCTTTCCATTTTCAAAAGTCCTTTGTTATTAAAGAGATTCATTTTCAATTAACGACGTTGCCCTATGATGCGAACTAAAAAAACTCGTATACCTCTCTACGTACAACTTGCCCAAAAACTCACTGAAAATATTGAGACTGGTGTGACCCCTGTCGGTTCAATTTTGCCAACTGAGGAAACGCTCGCTGTCACCCACGAAATGAGCCGTCATACTGTTAGACAGGCCTTACGTGAACTACGCGAAAACGGACTCATCGTGTCGCGTGCTCGAATAGGAAGTGTAGTGAAAGCGCGCCCTATTGGCTCGTATTTTTTAAATGGCATCAACTCCATAAAGGACCTCCTTCAGTTTGTTGACTTGACTGAAATGCACTTGAAGCACACAAAAAAAATCACGGCAGACGAAAGTCTCGCAAAAGAACTCCGGTGCCCAGTTCAAACACCTTGGGTAGAGGCCGAGATCTTACGTACCGTACCAGAGCTACCTATTCCGTTGAGCTATCTTCAGCTTTACTTACCACCAAAATTTTCTCATGTGCTGATCGGTAGTAAAGTATTTTTCAAACCAATCTATTCAATGATTGAAGCGACACATCGGGTGACCATCACAGAAGTATTTCAAGAGATCATGGCGATAAATCTGTCTAAACGGCAGGCCCAGCTTTTGCAGGCATCGACTGGGCAAGCGGCGCTCAAAATTCGCCGCACCTACTACGACAAGACCGGCATGGTGATTCAGATTAGTCACAGCATTTACCCAAGTGATCGTTTTACACAAAGCTCACGATTCAAAGCCTATCAAGGAGAACACTCACCACCGGAAACGACCACTACGCACATGCGATAGAGAGGTTTACGTATTGCCACATTTATATTTTCATGTTAGCTTTAATTGTACGGACAAATTTATCTAACTGCAAAATATTTTTAAGGCTCTCATGATCTTGACCCCTTTGCGTGCAGTCGATCAACTCAACCGCTGTCTGGCGGAGATTGATCATTGGAACCCCTCCGTCAACGCGATGATTACTGTCGACGCGTCTGGAGCGATGGCAGCCGCTCAAGCCGCTGATCACGCAAGAAGTCTAGGCAACTATTTAGGTCCCCTGCACGGGGTTCCGATTGCGGTAAAAGACAACTTAGATACCGCCGGCCTGCGTACAACCTATGGCTCCGGTTTTTTTAATGATCACATCCCTCAGCGGGACGCAACCGTTGTTAGTCGCCTGCGCAAAGCGGGGGCTGTCATTGTCGGAAAATGCACGCTTCATGAATTTGCGTTTGGCGTGCGCTCCAATAATCCGGTAATTGGGCAGTGCAAGAACCCTTGGGATACAACAAAAATTCCTGGTGGCTCAAGTGGGGGCTCAGGCGTGGCAGTCGCCACTGGCATGGCGCAAATGGCCCTTGGCACTGACACGGGCGGATCAGTGAGGATTCCCGCGGCCTTAAACGGAGTCACTGGCTTACGTCCCACACTTGGCCGCGTTCCTAACACCGGCTGCATGCCAGTAAGCGAAACGCACGATACAGTCGGTCCGCTTGCGCGGACTGCCTACGAAGCCGCTGTACTTTTCTCTGTCATCGCTGGCTTCGATCCCCTAGATCCGATAAGCGAAAACACCCAACTACCCAATTTTCTATCTCAGTTAAGCGGCGATATCGCCGGCATCAGGATAGGCAAACCGCGGAATCACTATTTCGATGGGCTTGAGCCTGACGTTGCCCTTGCAATCGAACGTAGCATCGAAGAACTGAAATCGCTGGGTGCTGTCATTGTTGACGTCGAGGTCCCGGGAGCAGAGCTTGCCCACTTAAGTGCGACGCACATGATTTATTCGGACGCCTGTGCAACCCATGAGCACCGGCTACTAAAAGGCGGTGACGAGTGGTCTGCGCAAACTCTAGAACGGATGCGCATGGGATTGGCCTACGATGGCATGCAATATGCACGAGCAATGCGCCATCGCGAAGCGTGGTGCCGACAAATGCAAAACCTGTTCAACAAGGTCGATATTTTACTTTCGCCCACAACACTGACGACTGCCCCCTTAATTGACGATCACCGAAACTTATACGAAGCCACGCGTGCAGTGACGGCAAACACCTACGCAGGAGCATTTGCGAAATTACCAGGCATATCAGTGCCGTGTGGCTACTCAAGTTCCGGTTTGCCCATCGGTCTGATGCTCGAAGCTGCCATGTGGCAAGAACCCTTGCTTTTTAAAGTTGCATGCGCCTACCAGTCCATTACGGATTGGCATATGCGACACCCACCCAAGATCACAACAATCAGGAGTTGACATGAGTACTAATCGCCGACATTTTGTCCAAGCCCTAACAGGCCTATCTGCTTGGTCAATGCTGCCCGTATCCTTCGCCGATCCCACCTTTCCAAATAAACCCATCACACTCGTTGTGGCATTCGGCGCCGGCACCGGCAGCGATACCATCGGTCGTATCCTAGCCGAAGAAATGCGAGCAGTCTTAAACTCCTCAGTGGTAGTTGAAAATCGCTTAGGCGGCGGTGGCGTGATTGGCACAGAGTACGTCGCACGCGCCAAGCCAGATGGTTACACACTAACCATTGGAACGACTTCGTCGCTTGGCACAAACCCAGCGCTAAATCCAACTGCGAAATATAGCGTTGAAAAAGACTTTGCCTTGATATCCGGTCTCGCAAAATCGGACTATGTCATCATCACCTCGACAAGACCGGATGCACCGAAGACCTTGGCAGAACTAATTACTCGACTGAAAACGACACCCGGTAACTTTGCCTCGGCTGGTGTTGGTACGATCACGCATCTGGCCACGGAAATGCTGCTTAATAAGGCCGCTGTTAAAGCAACTCACATCCCCTACAAAGGAAGCGGTCAAGTGATCGTGGACGTGGCCGGAGGCAACGTTCTGTTCGCGACCGATTCACCCGCCGCAGCACTCCCTTTAATTAAAGGGGGTAAGTTAAGAGCCTTGGCTGTAACGGGGTCTACTCGACTCAGCAGTCTGCCTGACGTTCCAACCGTTGCTGAAAGCGGCTATCCGGGCTTTCGGGTCTTGGCCTGGTGGTGTCTAGCCGGACCAAAAGGCATCCCTCCTGAGGTCATTGAAAAAATCAGCGCAGCTGCACAAAAAGCAGTTTCAATTCCGAGCGTCACTGCAAGGCTTCGTGCGATGGAAATAGAACCCATGCTACTGAATGCTAAACAGCTCACGGAGTTTGTGAATCAAGACATTCCCAACTGGACTAACTTCATCAAGCAAAGTGGAATCACACTGGCGCCTTAACTTCAACAGCAAGCCAAAAAACAACTTCGGAGACGATAATGCAAGTTCAAGGTACGGCGACTGTATTGGGCGACGATGTCGACACAGATGTTATTTTCCCCGCTCGCTATTTAGCTGTACTTCGTCCGGAGGATCAAGCAAAACACTTGTTTGAGGTTTTAGGGGAGGAAGTTCAAAACCAAATTAAGGCCGGCAGAGTTATCGTTGGCGGTTGGAACTTTGGTTGCGGATCATCGAGAGAGCACGCCGTAACCTCGATGATCGGCGCCAAGATTGAACTAGTCATTGCGAAATCTTTTTCACGTATTTTTTTTCGTAATGCCGTCAATAATGGGCTCGCAGTTGTCGCAAGCCCCGAGATTGCGCAAGTACTTAAAAGTGACGACAAGATCACCGCCAATCTCCAAACAGGAGAAGTACACCACAACGGTGCAACCCTGAAGTTCACTCCACTACCCACCGAAGTGCTCGCAATATTGACCTCGGGGGGGCTTTGGGCCTCGAGAAAACCGGTAACGAACGCCGGAGTACGAGCATGAGCTATACCCTCGCTGAAAAAATAATGGGACGCCTGGCAAATCGAGCTGTCAAAGCTGGCGAAATGGTTGAGATAGGGCCCGATTGGACATTCGCGCTCGATGATGGCATCGGGTTGATCGATCAAAACTTTAAACGCTATGGCGTCGAATCCCTCGCTCATCCCGAACGCATCAGGCTGTTCTACGACCACTACGCACCCGCTGATACCCCGCTACATGCACATTTACATCGAGTAGGTCGTAAATTATTTGAAAAATTCGGCATTCCTCTTGAGCATTTACATGATGTGGGCGCTGGAATTTCTCATCAGATCGCAGTGGAATCCGGGCTCGTTCATCCGGGTAGTATGGTCACGAACATGGATTCGCACACCATCACTATCGGTGCAGTCGGAGCGGTTGGCTGCGGGATTGGCGGCGCTGAAATGGCCTACCTTTGGTCCCAAGGTCGTCTGTGGTTCAGAGTTCCCGAAAGTATCAAAATAGAACTAACCGGCAGCCTACCCTTTGGCGTCACAGCAAAAGATCTTGTTCTGTCTATTTTGCAGAAGATCACTGCGCGCGGCGCTATTTACTCATCGATTGAGTATCACGGAGAGGCCTTAGCCCATTTATCGATCCCCGAGAGAATGACTTTGTGCAACATGGGTATTGAAATGGGAGCAAAGTTCGCTGTAGTCCCCGGAGACAGCGTCACGCAAGCGCATTTTGATAAATTGAACATTAAGATTGGACCCATGCCCCAGCCAGATCCTGAGGCACAGTATGCAGCCCATTACACTTTTAATCTCTCGAACTTAGAGCCACTGATTTCGGTGCCCAATAAAGTTGATAACGTCCACCCCATTTCACTCTACAAAGACATTCGAATTAATCAAGCCTTTTTAGGCACATGTACAAATGGGCGTCTAGAAGACATTGAGATTGCTGCCTCCATCTTAAGAAATAAAAAAATTGCCCTAGGTGTACGTATGGTGGTCACCCCAGCATCGCGCGCAGTGTACTTGGCCGCGCTTCAATCTGGGGCAATCGAGACACTCATTGAGGCAGGAGCGACCGTCACAACTCCAGGCTGCGGTGCCTGCGCGGGTATGCATCAAGGCGTGCTCGCTGAAGATGAAGTTTGCATCTCCACATCAAGTCGCAACTTTCTTGGGCGTATGGGACATCGCGAATCAAGAGTGTATTTGGGATCACCAGCAACAATTGCAGCAAGCGCTTTAACTGGCTACATCACTGATCCGCGACCCTTTAGTACCTGAGCATGACCTTGCAATTTAAGATCATTTTTTCTTGCTTAACTGCTCTGCAAGGTCAAGCAGACGTTGCGCAGGGGCGACCAGATCAATCGCGACAAATACATCGTCAACCAGGACCGTACCGAGACCTCTAGCGGCACTTTCCTGGTAGGCTGCCACGATCTTCGCGGCTCGAGCAAGCTCCTCGGGTGAAGGGGAGAATACCTCGTTGACGGCCTCAATTTGATTTGGATGGAAGACCACTTTTCCACAAAATCCAAACTCACGTGCGATAAGTGCATCCTCGCGCGTGGCGCGAGCGTCTCGGACATTCTCAAAGAATGCCGCATCGACCGCTTGTATCTTGCGTGCACCTGCCGCAGCCGTAACAACAGACCGTGGGTAATGAAGCGCGTTTGCGTTGACCTTCGCACCAGTCTCCGAGGTGTAGTCGCCAGACCCAAAGAAGAGCGCCGAGGTGCGAGCAAGCGCATCTGCGATCGAAAGTGCGTTCAAAATACCTCGTGGCGTTTCAATCATGACGATAAGCTGCAAAGGATACTCTTGCTCTTGATCTACCCCTAGTCTGACCAAGTGATCTTCAAGTTCAATCAACGCCTTTGCTGATTCAATTTTTGGAATCATCAGCGAATCAATCATCTTTAGCGGCAAATCTTGGAGATCATCCCGCCAATAATTTGTGTCAAGCCCATTTATCCGAACACATAGCTCTTGGTTATTAGCTGGAAGCTCCTTTAATACATCAACGACACAGCGACGCGCCGCTTGCTTCTGATTCGGTGGAATACTATCTTCCAAATCAATAACCAATGCATCGCAAGCAAGATTAGTCGCCTTTAAGATACGATCGGGTCTATTGCCAGGCGTCATCATCATCGTACGCCTAAAGTAAAACGATTTACGCATCACCTATCCCATCGATCGTTGACTTAGATAACGCCTTTTGCGACCAACTCAGCGATGCGTGCGGCACTCAGCCCCAACCGCTTTCCAAAAACTTCTTCGTTATGCTGTCCTAACGCGGGCCCAAGCGTCCGAATCTTTCCTGGCGTGTCGGTCAACCGCGGTACAAGATTCGGGATGGCATGCTCCTGACCATACGCGTCCTTTAAATATTGAATATTCTCTCGTGCGGCGTATTGTGGATCTTCGAAAATCTCGTCGATCGAATACACCGAACCACATGGAACTTGAAATGACTCGCAAGTCGCCAACACTTCGTCTCTTGTCATTGTCGCTGACCAGTCCCCAACATACTGATCGACTATTTCACGCTCGGCCTCACGCTGCCCGATTGTGCCCCACTTACCCTTACCACCCCACTCTGGCACACCCATCGCTTGGGCCAGTCGCTCGAATATCTTGTCGCTCGTACAAGCGATTGCTACCCACTTTTCATCTTTAGTGGGGTAATGGCTGTGAGGAACAACGTTGACAGTGCCTGGTCCCATTCTTTCTCGAACATAGCCCTTCATGTGATACGAAGGAGCTAACTCATCCAAGATACGAAATATCGGTTCGTAAAGACCAATATCTACTACCTGTCCTCGGCCTGTTTTTTTCAGTGCTTGAATCGAAAGCAGTACCCCCAACGCGCCATACAAACCCGCCAAATAGTCTGGAATGGTTGCAGAACCAGGCGTCACGGGTGGACGATCAGGATAGCCCGCAAGATAAGACAAGCCACCGAAGGCGTTACCAATCCTACCAAAGCCCGGACGCGGGCTGTAAGGTCCAGTCTGTCCATATCCAGAAATACGGACCATAATTAGTCTTGGATTGACCTCTTTGAGCACATCCCAACCGAGCCCCCACTTCTCCAGAGTGCCTGGTTGAAAATTCTCAACTAAAACGTCAGCATCTTTGATCAAGGCCTTCAGTAATTCAGCGCCCTCGGGCTTTCGTAGATCCAGTGTGGCTGATTTTTTATTACGGCATTCTGACAGCCAAGGCAAGGAATCTCCGTTCGGAGTAATGCTTCCAAAGCGCCTCAAGGCATCGCCCACCTCTGGCAGCTCGAGCTTGATGACATCTGCACCAAACTCCGCTAGTTGAGTTGAACAAAAGGGCCCAGCCAAGAAACTTGAAACATCGATAACCTTCAGATCGTCTAGCGGCTGAATACTCTTGTTTGCGTTTTCCATTTCACTTTACCTTTTACTTGTGAGTTTAGCGTATCAATTCGGACTATGCGGGATGTTCGTGTGGATGATCCCGCCCCCACTGCATCACTGCCTCGCGCGTGCAGCCTTGAGTCGAATGACTACGCGACGTGACATTCAACAATTCTGCAACAGCTTTTGATGCCTCCAACACTCGATCAGCATTCATTCCAGTGCGTACGTTGATGAGATCTAGCATTCGTACAAGATCCTCTGAGGGGTAGTTGCCTACAGCGCCAAGTGACTCCGGCATCGCAATGCCACCACCAATCCCACAAGTAGCTCCCTCAAGAAATACTGCACCGCCATCCAATGCCGCCAAAATATTTGCTGTCGCCATACCGGAGAGGTTATGAATATGAAACCCAAATTCGGCATCAGGGTATTTTTCTCTGATCGTGCGGAATAACTGATTGACATGCCGAGGATCTTCCATGCCCACAGACCCGGCTAAGTAGATACGTTTGATACCGGCCTGATAAAACATTTTTATCATTGCCAACACTCTCTCTTGGGGGATTACTCCCTCATACGGGCACCAGAAGGCCATACTAAGCGCAAGTACATAGCGACACCCAGCAGCATCCGCGATACGAAACGCTTCAATCGCCTGCGCATTGGCTTGTTCCGCCGTCATGTTCTGATTTTTTTTAAGGTATGTTGCGCTAGCCACCGTCAGTCCCACCACCTCGTCGACGCGCGCGGCGACTGCTCGGGATGCCCCTTTAGCATTGGGCGCGAGCCCTCGATAGATAACGCCTGGGCGACGGATGATTCTCTCACAAACCTCTTCGGCATCCTTGAGATTTGGTATGACGCGGGGATGTGCAAAGCCAGCTATTTCGATCACTGGAAACCCAGCATCCGACAAAATATGAATTAACTTTACTTTATCTTCTGTCGATACCCACCTAGGAAAACTTTGCAAACCGTCTCTAGCGGCGACATCAACAATTGTTACGCTTTCAGGAAGATACACGGCTGTCTCCTGGCTTGTTCAAATTTGTTTCGAATTCAATACCCGCCAGTTTCACCTGCTCAGGCGTGTAACCTAATCTATCGATCAAAATCTCGCGATTATGTTCGCCCAATCTTGGCCCAGGATGTCTGATAACACCGGGTGATTCAGATAGTTTTCCCACTACATTCTGCATACGTAAGTTAGTCTCTAACTCAGCATCATACACAGAACAAATGTTTTCACGACTCTGGACGTGCGGGTCTTCAAAAATCTGCTCTACATCGTTTACTGGTGACATCGTTGAATTATTCTTAGCCGAACGTGCGAGTAGATCGGCCAAGTCAAAGTTCTGGACTGCCGCTTGAATTTCCTGATCAAGCGCATCTACATTCTTGATGCGCTGACGATTATTTGCGAAGCGGGGATCATCTACGATATGTGGGATTTCAAGGGTCAGGCAAATGCTCTTAAACGCAGATTGCGCACTGCCGCCGATTGTTACCCATCGTTGATCTTTCGTACGGTAGGTATTTCGTGGTGCCGTGAAGGACAGCCGGCTACCACTACGCTGTTGAATGATGCCAAGCTGGTCGTAATTAATAACGTTTGGACCAATCAAAGTCAGTAAGGTTTCGTAAATAGCCAGATCTATGTATTGGCCTTTGCCTGACAGTCGCTTCTCATTCATGGCAACAAGCGCAAGGTAGGCCGCCATTAAGCCAGTCGTTGAGTCCGCAAGACCAAAGCCCGGCAGTAGCGGAGGTTGATCTGGATATCCTGAGACAAACGCATAACCCGCATAGGCCTCCGCCAATGTGCCGAAGCCAGGCCTCTCACGGTATGGACCGGTCTGACCATACCCCGTTACACGAATCATTATGAGACTGGGATTAATTTTTTTTAAGACATCGTACCCAAGCCCCCACTTTTCGAGGGTACCGGTGCGATAGTTCTCAACAACAATGTCGTAATCGGCGACGAGTTTTTTTACTACCTCTACACCAAACTCTGTATGTAAATCCAGGGTAATGGATTTCTTTCCACGGTTGATGACTTTATAGTAAAGCCCCACACCATTTTTGTTCTCGCCCCACAACCGCATCTCGTCACCGGTTAGCGGCTTTTCGACTTTCAACACTTCAGCGCCAAAATCTGCAAGAAACATCGAACACATCGGTGCAGCAAGAAAGTTCGATAAATCGAGCACTTTTACATCAGCTAGCGCACCAGTGCGGGGGGTGGGGATACTTGTCAATATGCTCTCCTCGTTATTGTACGTACAATAACGAGGATTAGCAGAAAGGTCAACGCAAAAAGCACCCTCCTACGAGCCCCGCACTGCGCCGGATCTGTGTTTGTATAAGCAACATCACTTATTTTTAAGTGTTTTAAAGTATGCGGTCGCTTGTTTGGATGTCACCAAATCCGCATATTTCTGTTCCATATCAAATAGGTTGGCGCGATGGGGTCCCTCAGCGCGATCACCGACGCAATCTGAAACAACCATAGGGCGCAGGCCATACGCTGAAGCGTCGATCGTACTGGCGCGCACGCAACCGCTGGTCGTACACCCTGTAAGAAATAATGTATCGGCCCCAATGGAGTTAAGCCAAGAGGCTAAATTCGTTCCGAAAAAAGCTGAGCCGTGTCGCTTGATTGATACCCACTCGCCTTTCTTTGGTCGAACGCTTTCAACAAACTGCGCATCTTTCGAATCGGGTGATAACTTTCTTAGCGTTGGCACCTTAATTGCGAATGTCCCAATGTCATCGCCCTGCATCTCTGTTGCGAAGCGGACATGCGCAACAGGGATTTTTAAAGAGCGTGCAGTCTTTAATAGTTTGGCTGTCTGATCAATTGCACTCAGCATGTTAAAGCCGCCAAGGACATCCGCATCAGAAAATCCAACTTGAAAATCAATGATTAATAAGACTGGTCGTTTACCAAAGCCAATTTTTTGACCAAACTTTTGCTTTTTATACACATCGAGATCTGCCATGACACGCTCCTAAAAAGTTATCTACCTTTGGCCTAGATACAGACCTCTGAGCAGTTAGCGTACCGCGAAAACACAATCAAGGGAATGTCTAACTGCGCCCCCAAAGAGCAAGCCCATATTTATTTAAGCAGCCAACTCAGCAAGCCACGATGCTGCGTCAATTCCTGTTTTTTGCTAAGAAAAATTCGACCTCAACGCCGTCTTTGAAGCGATAAGATAAAAAACGTCTCACCAATAAAATAGCGCTTCATGCGACTATTTTGTAGTCAATTGCAAAAAAGTCGCGACTTTTTTGAAATTCACTTCATAAAAGTCGGAAAATTCCAGTCTTGGGAGCGCTCTTACCCACGCATTCCGCAGTCTTTAGCCTGACGCGCCTCAAACTGCATGCAGCGCTCGTCATGTTTAAACCCACGTATGCCGCCCCGGACGGTACCCGGCTCACAGCTTCGGTACAGGTCTCGCCAAGACTCAGGCATTTGATCGCTATCTGGTGGCGCAATCCAAAGCCGGTATAGCAATCTTTTTTTAGCTGGATCTTCATGATCCACGAACTCAGTACGCGAGTGCAGCGTCACATGGCTGCTAATAATCTGCACATCACCGGGCTCAAGCCACATCTCGTACGCCACATCCGGTCGACGCATCACTTGATCAAACTGCTCCAACGCGGCGAATTGCTCGGGCTTTAACTGCGGCGCACCTTCAATTTTTTGCGCACTGCGCACGCGATTCCAGTTCCAGCGGCCAAACCACTTGCCCTTGCACTCTGAAAATATCGGCATCACCACGTAAGGGCCTTCATCGGGCGCCTGCTCGCCTTGACGGCTAAACGCAATGGGTTCGTACAACCATTTAACTTGGTCCGGATATTCACGCACCATCACGTCATGTCCGGCCATCGAGCTACTAATAATTGTCTTGCCACCAGATACCGCTTTGTTAAAACAGCTCAGAAAAATAATGTCCGACGAATCTGTATGAAAGTCTAGATCTGCATTCGAGGAATAGCCCCTGCCCGTACCGGTTCGGTAATCCATTCCTGCATTACGGACGGCTGAGATGTATTGCGTTTCTTTACCTTGTGGTCTTGGCACGCCTGAATGCAATCCCAAGCCCCACGTCAAAATCTCAAACTGATGCGCAGTGAGTTCGTCTCGTGGCAGACCCTTGATCAAAGCGACTCCGCGCCCGCGCTTGACCTCTTCTAGCGCAGCCGACAAGATCTGTAATGTTTTGCTCCAAGCAAAATCAGCAGGATGGTAGTCGAACAGTGTTTTTTTGGGATCAGCGATGGCAACAACCGTTCGCACCATTTCCTGACGCGTCTCGTCGTCGACCCTAAATATCCACCGCTGATCGTTCTGCAGATCAGCTGTACGCCAGTTTGAAGGATGTTGTAAGGAAAGCATATCGTCGCACCTACCTTTTCTATATCTATTACTTAATACTAAACCGTCAACACACCGCTAGCACCGAGCACCGCCCCAATCCCAAGCAACCAAAACATATTGATTTTAGTGCGCCACACAATAAGCGTCACCGCAGCCGTCAAGACCCATAACGGCCAGTCGTGTACACCCTCCGTATTGGCCGTCGCAAGCAACCAGCCTGAGGCGACCATTAACGCGGTCACGATAGGCCCCATCCCCTGCTTAAACGCCCGTACAGCGCGTAAATCTCTGTTGCGATGCACCCAACTCGCCGTCACAAAGATGAGGGCCGAACTCGGCACCAGAATCCCGATCATGCTGAGCGTCGCCGCAAAGAGTGCCGGGCCAAAGCCGCCCGCATTCAATCCGATATTCCAACCAATTAAAGCTACGAACAGCACATTTGGGCCTGGCGCACCTTGTGCAATCACCACCGAGGCACTGAACTGGGCATCAGTCAGCCATTGCTCTTGCGTCACCAGGTGATGATGGATTTCAGGCAGCATGACCAGTGGCCCACCGACCGACGTCAAGGAAAACTG
>JBILJY010000191.1:0-5042 GCA_044376975.1 Burkholderiaceae bacterium
AGAATTACAGCGCAAGGGGCAGTTCGATAAGCTCGCCGAAATTCAATACGGCAGGCTGCCAGAGTTAGAGACGCGTCTAAAAACGGCAGAGGGTGCCGGTGCGGTTGCAGGTGCCGGAGATAAGCCTCGCCTGTTGCGCACGCAGGTTGGTGCGGAAGAGATTGCAGAGGTTGTTTCTCGCGCCACGGGCATTCCTGTGTCAAAAATGATGCAAGGCGAGCGCGATAAGCTTTTGCAAATGGAAGACCGCTTGCACCAGCGCGTGATTGGACAAGATGAGGCGGTTGGGCTAGTTGCTGATGCAATCCGACGCTCGCGCGCCGGGCTGTCCGACGCCTCACGTCCTTATGGTTCGTTCTTATTCCTTGGTCCGACCGGTGTCGGTAAGACGGAACTTACCCGGGCCCTGGCAGATTTCCTCTTTGATTCTGATGAACAGTTGATTCGGATCGACATGAGCGAGTTTATGGAAAAACACTCCGTTGCTCGTTTGATCGGTGCACCTCCAGGGTATGTTGGCTACGAAGAGGGCGGCTATCTGACAGAGGCTATACGTCGCAAACCTTACAGCGTCGTGTTGCTTGACGAGGTGGAAAAGGCGCATCCGGATGTTTTTAACGTACTTCTGCAGGTGCTCGATGATGGCCGTCTGACTGATGGGCACGGGCGTACGGTCGACTTCCGTAACACGGTGATCGTGATGACCTCGAACCTTGGCTCGCAACATATTCAAGCCATGGTGGGACAGCCTTACGAGGCGATCAAGGCGGTCGTTTGGGATGACTTAAAAAATCATTTTCGACCAGAGTTTTTGAACCGGATTGATGAGGTCGTGGTATTTCACGCCTTGGATAGCGCACATATCGAGAAGATTGCAGGCGTACAACTCCAGCGCTTAGCGAAGCGGATGTTGCAGCAGGAGATGATCTTGGAGGTCTCGCCTGTGGCGCAAGCCGAGTTGGCGCGCACCGGGTTTGACCCTGTCTTTGGCGCAAGACCCCTGAAGCGGGCGATCCAGCAGCAACTGGAGAACCCAATAGCCAAACTAATTCTTCAAGGCAAGTTTGGTCCGCGGGATGTTGTTCCGGTCGACTGGCGAGATGGAAAGTTCGTGTTCGAACGAACGCTCCAGTAAGTTAATCAGACAGGCTGCAAGGTCTGATCCACCCTGAAACATCTGGCGCTGTGATCTTCAGTTAGCCAGATTGTTTCAGGAAAGGCTTTTCTGCAATCGTCTGTTGCCAAGCTGCAGCGTTCGGCAAAGACGCAACCCGGCGGCAGGTTGCTCAGATCGGGAGGTGCACCTGGAATGGTCTCCAAGCGTGTTCCCTTTTTGACCGAACCGTGCGCCAAGCTTTTTAGTAAGGCCCGCGTGTAGGGATGACGAGGTGAGCGCATCAGTGCCCGCGTTGTGCCCTGTTCGACAATGCGCCCGGCATACATCACGGCAATACGATCTGCTACTTCAACTGCAGCACCAATGTCGTGTGTGACAAAAACAACAGACAGGCCAAGCTCACGCTGGAGTTCACGTAACAACAGCAGAATTTGAATCTGTACGGTTGCATCCAGAGCTGTGGTGGGTTCGTCTGCAAGAAGCAACTGCGGTTGGCTAGCGAGTGCTAGAGAAATCATGGCACGCTGCCGCATGCCGCCTGACATTTCATGTGGGTAAGCATCGAGGCGTCGCTCGGGGCTCGGGATGCGGACACGTTCAAAAAGCGAAAGTGCACGTGCGCGGGCCTGTTCCTTGCTAACATTTTCGTGACGAAGAATCGCCTCGATAATTTGCTCACCCACGGTGTAAACCGGATCGAGTGCCAACAATGGTTCCTGGAAAATCATTGAAGCGACTTTGCCACGAAAGTCTGACAATGCGCTAGCGGAAAGCTGCACGACATCCTGATCGCCTACCAGGATTTGCCCTTCGAGCTTTGAGTGCGATGGGTTATGGAGACGCAAAATTGAGCGAAGCGTCACGCTCTTTCCTGATCCTGATTCACCGATCAGTGCGACGACTTCGCCTCGTTTAACCTTTAAGTTAACACCAGATACGGCACGTACAGGCTTTCGACCCCCGGTAAAAGTGACCGTAAGGTCACGGATATCAACGAATGTTTTTTCGTCGCTCATGCGACCTCCTGCTGAGCGCTTGGTGCGTCGGTGTGTCCACTTCCTGCAATGTGCATCAGACATGCGACGCCGTGCCCTGCTTGGTCAGAAACGAGGGCGGGCATCGTTTGCGAACAGATCGCCTGCGCATGCACGCAGCGCGTATGAAAGCGGCAGCCGGACGGAGGGTTAATCGGATTGGGTGGATCACCGGATAGCGGTGGCTCTTCTGTCCGATTATCAGGATCCATCGATGGTACGGACGAGAGTAGGGCGCGCGTATAAGGATGTTTCGGTTGCTCGAACAGGGTTTCGCAATCACCGATTTCAACAACCTGCCCAAGATACATCACCATGACGCGATCGGAGATATAGCGCACGACATTCAGATCATGGCTGATGAACACGTAGGTCAAGCCAAAATCCTCTTTTAAATCCAATAACAAATTGAGCACTTGGGCTTCGACGGACTTGTCTAGTGCCGACACCGCCTCATCTAAGATGATGAGGCGCGGCTGCAGAGCAAGTGCACGCGCGATATTGACACGCTGCCGTTGTCCGCCAGACAGCTCGTGTGGATAGCGCTCTGCGAAGCGGTTGGGATCTAGGCCAACGCGCCTTAATAGGTCGCGTGCGCGTTCAACGGCATCCTCTTTGGATACGCCATGCACTTGCGGCGCGAAAGCCACGGAGTCTTCAATCGTGAGGCGCGGATTCAAGGACGCATAGCTATCCTGAAACACCATTTGCGCTTGCCGACGAAACTCTTTGAGAGACAGGTCACGACTGCCGACGGAACGGCCATCAAAGATAATGTCGCCGTTATCGGGCGGTGTTAAGTTCATCAGGAGTCTAGCGGTCGTAGATTTGCCGCAGCCGGACTCGCCGACGACCCCTAAGGTCTCGCCTTGGCGCACGAGAAAGTCGATATCGTCGACCGCACGCACTACGCCACCGCCCCGTCCAAACACATCCTTTTTTAAGGCAAAGTGCTTAATCAGATGCTTGACCATCAATAATGGTTGGGCGGAACCAGGAGCGGCTTCCTTCTTCACAGTCGTATCCATCAGTTTTTGATCTCCATGGCGGTACGCAATCCATCGGAGAGCAGGTTGAAAGCGATAGACGTGATGAAGATCATGACGCCTGGCAGTGCGGCAATCCAGGGCTGTACGTAAATAGCTGTGCGCAACGTATTGAGCATCAAGCCCCATTCTGGCTCAGGCGGCTTGACGCCTAACCCAAGAAAGCTCAGCCCGGAGGCAAGAATCATCGACACTGCGATCAGGCTGGTTGCGTAAACAAAAATAGGTCCAAGCACGTTACCCAAAACATGCACACGCACAATCGTGAATGCGTTGGCACCTGAGGCGCGTGCGGCATCCACAAAATCGCGGCTACGAATTTGTGTGGTCACACTTTCGGCAACGCGAGCGATCGGTGGAATAAACACAATGGTCAGGGAGATCAATGAGTTTGTAATACCCGCACCCAATACGCCCGATAACGCAATCGCCAACAGGACTGAGGGGAAGGCATAAAACACGTCGATCGTACGCATGATGACGGTATTGACCGTACCGCCAGCATAGCCAGCGATCAGGCCGATGACTGAGCCAATACAAAAGGCCAAGATCACGGGTGTAATTCCCATAAAAAGGGAAAGCTTGGTGCCCACGATTAGACGGGTCAGCATGTCGCGACCGAGCTCATCTGTTCCCAGCAAGTGTCCAGGGAAGCCGATTGGCTTGAGCCGCTTCATGATCGACGAGGCAAAGGGATCGTGAGGCGCGAGCCAGGGCCCAAATATCGCCATGATGAGCAGTAACAAAATAACAAAACCAGCAAACATCGCTAGCTTGTCGCGCATAAAGCGTTGCCCGACATTACGCCAGTAGCCAGTGGATTTCTCCGTGACAACGGCGGGTACTTTAGAGGGGTCGACGGTAATGTTCAGCATTTCAGAGTCCCTGTTCCATTAGCTACGCGCGATACGAGGATCGAGCAGGGTCTGAATGATGTCAACAATCATATTCAGAACAACGAAAAACATAGCGAGTACGAGAATAGTCCCTTGAAGCAGAGGGAGGTCGCGTTGAAAAATCGCCGAGTTCAACAAAAAGCCTGTGCCAGGCCAAGAGAAGACCGTTTCAATCAGAATCGATCCGCCAAGCAAATAGCCAAGTTGTAAGCCCATCACGGCTAGAGCGGTCGGAGCCGCGTTCTTGACGACGTGAATAAAGATGCCAACGTTGGTTAAGCCCTTGGCGCGTAGCCCCACGATAAACTCTTGCGCCAGGATATCGGCGACGAGTGCTCGGACGGTCCGGGCAATAATCCCCATCGGAATCACGCTCATGGTCACGGCCGGTAGGATCAGATGCTTCATATGCTCAAGGTTCCAGACCCAGTCCGCCGAGCCACCAGGACCCGCGCCACTAGGCGGTAACCACATCAGCGTTGAGCTGAAGATAATGACAAACACCATACCCAGCCAGTAGTGCGGCACGCTCACGCCTAAGACTGAAGTTAATGAGGCGGCTTTGTCGATCCAGGAATTTTGAAAGTAGCCCGCAACAAAACCAAATAGGGAGCCAAACACGAACCCGATGAGAGTCGCGAAAACGGCGAGCCGCAGTGTATTGACAACCGCTTTCAGAACCTCGTCTGTCACCGGTCTGCTTGAGGCGATTGAGGTGCCCAAATCGCCTTGTAGTGCACGCCAGACCCAGGAAAGGAATTGCTCTGGATACGAGCGATTAAATCCGTAAAGATCCATTAACCGATCACGCAAATCTTGCGAGGCATCGGGTGGAAGAATCGCCATCAGTGGGTCGCCGGGAGCCAAATGCACCAAGGAAAAACAGACAAGCGCGACACCAAGCATGATGGGCAAGGTGTAAATCAGACGCCTCAGTAAAAAGCTAAGC
>JBILJY010000192.1:0-4982 GCA_044376975.1 Burkholderiaceae bacterium
CGCCATGATCTGTTTGCGTGAACCCTCGCTTGGTCCAGTGTTTGGCATGAAAGGGGGCGCGGCCGGCGGAGGCATGGCACAAGTCGTTCCCATGGAAGATATCAACCTGCACTTCACGGGTGACTTTAATGCCATTGCGCTCGCCAATAATTTGCTAGCAGCCTTGATCGATAACCACATTCACCATGGCAACAAGCTGAGCTTTGATGTGCGACGTATTAGTTGGCGCCGTGTCGTGGATCTAAATGATCGCGCCTTACGTCAAATCGTAGTCGGCTTGGGTGGCACCGCAAACGGCTTCCCGCGTGAAGATCGCTTCGATATTGTTGTCGCCTCCGAAGTCATGGCGATCTTTTGCTTGGTCAAAAATCTAAAGGAACTCAAAGACCGATTAGCAGATATCGTCGTGGGCTACTCTTTAACAGGCAAACCAATTCGCGCACGCGACCTACAGGCACAGGGTGCCATGGCGGCTCTGTTGAAGGAAGCGCTGGCGCCGAACCTCGTCCAAACACTTGAGAACAATCTTGCCCTGGTACACGGCGGACCTTTCGCCAATATTGCGCATGGGTGCAATACCGTCCTGGCGACCTCAACCGCGCTCAAGCTCGCCGACTATGTCGTCACCGAAGCCGGCTTTGGTGCCGACCTCGGTGCGGAAAAGTTTTTAGATATCAAGTGCCGCAAAGCGGGCTTGAAACCTTCCGCTGTGGTGCTTGTAGCAACGGTACGCGCGCTGAAGTATCACGGCGGGGTCGAGGTAAAAGAGGTCGGCTCAGAAAATCTCGAGGCCCTACGCCTAGGTCTAGTGAATCTCGAGCGCCACATACATAACATCACAAAAAATTTCGGCTTGCCTTGTGTTGTGGCGATCAACCATCGCACAGAGGACACTACGGCGGAAATCGCTCTGCTCCAAGCGACAGCCGCCTCACTTGGCGTGGAAGTTATCCTGGCAGAGCATTGGGCAAAAGGAGGTGCGGGTGCAGCCGAACTCGCCCACGCGGTTGTCAAACTATGTGACCGACCGAATCACTTCAAGTTTCTCTATGAAGATCAGGCGACGCTTTGGGATAAAGTTCAAACCATTGCAACCAAAATCTACGCGGCAGCAGGTATCTCGGCTGAGGCAAAAGTCCGGGCACAATTCGCGCAACTGGAAGCGGAAGGCTATGGTCACCTCCCAGTGTGCATTGCGAAGACACAATATTCCTTTTCAAGCGACGCGAAACTGCGGGGTGCCCCAAGTGATCACCTATTGAATATTCGGGAAGTACGCCTCGCAGCAGGTGCGGGGTTCGTCGTGGTTGTGTGTGGCGACATCATGACGATGCCGGGCTTACCCGTCGTGCCAGCAGCCAATGGCATCGACATCAACGATGCCGGAGAAATTACCGGACTATCGTGACCACTCACCGTAATCGCTAGACGCTACTGTGTCACCGGGGGCTCATACCGTGCGCCCAACCGTAAGGCCTCCGCACGCAAAAACTCCAGCGCCTCTAGGGCAGCCGCCGCATCGCCTTTGACGCCAAGCTCAATATGCGGGATACCCCCACCCTCGCCAACGGAGGGAAGACTAAAAGCCTTCACACTCGGCCATTTTTTCTCTAGTGCCTCAAGCGCGGGAGTGATCCGGGATTCAGGTAGGCCGTAAACGATAAAGGAGTGCTCCGCACGATCTTCCTTGTTGTGCAGATGTGCATAACGCGTATCCAGCATCGACTCAAGCATTGGCCATGCCATGACAGGAAAGCCTGGCACAAAGGTGTGGTCGTGAATAAAAAAACCGGGAATTCGATTGAAGGGATTCGGCACTGCCTCACAACCTTGCGGGAAAAATCCCATCTGCAGACGTTGTTGGTTTTCAGGTGCATTCATATCAGCTGACCCCTGCCCTTTCGCTGCGTTCTCAGCACAACGAATCGTGATCTGTTCTTTCGCAAAATCGTTAAGCTCGAGTGGCACACCCAAGGCGGCTGCAGCAGCTTGCCGCGTATGATCATCCGGCGTGGCCCCAATACCACCGCAGCTCAACACAATATCTCCGGAGGCAAAGCTGCGTTTGTAAGCCGCTGTCAGAGCCGCACGATCGTCGGACAAAATTTCAACCCAAGACAGCTGTAATCCTCGAGCCCCCAGCAATTCCACAACTTTTGGAAAATGCTTATCTTGTCTGCGCCCCGAGAGAATTTCGTCGCCAACAACGATAAGACCGAAGCGAGATTTTTGTGTAGAGGCAGGCATAAGCGTTCCAAAAAAGTATCAATCAGGTACAGCCGACATTTCAGCACAAATGTTGCCCGTCATGTCACGCGGGCCTCAGCAAACTAGGCAAATGAAGGGTTCTCTTGGCGCAAGCGGCGTAGGGCGGCCAGGCCAAAATGTGTGTAGATCAAGCCCGAAAATACGGGTAAAAATACCCACGCAGGGGGTAAGAGATTTAACAGCGCGCAAACTAAGCCAATAACCCAGAATCCTGTGCTGTGGCGAGCAATCAGCTCCGTACGTTCGGCGGCGCTGGCATGATCGACGATCGCATCGAGTCGCATCATGCGCGAAAACGCAAACGTCCACCACAACAACGAAACCAATAAACCCAGAGGCGGAAACAGCCAAAACGGCAAGGTCAAGAGCCAACCCACCATAAACAGCACACTGACCCATAGCGCGTTCCACAGGCTCACGATAAAGGCATGCTGACCCGTCACCTGGAGATCACTGTAATGATGGCGAGACACGTGTCGCACCACAATCGGCATCACAAAGACGGCGGCGACAGCCAAACCGAGAATTCCTGTTAACGGTAACAAGATCGCAGCAACCAGCAAAGGCAACAACCACGCTTTGATTGCCGCGAGCGAGAACAGTCCCATGGACTGCAACCATTGCGCCGCAACCAGTAAGGGCGTGGTTGCACTCAGTTGTTGATCAAGCCAGTCGGTCAAGGGACCCAGGGCCAAAAACAACACTAACAAGGCCCCCACCATCATCAACATGAATGGCAACAGTAACGCGAGCAACATCTTTGGATGGAACTGGGATAGTAGGGCGCGGCCAAAGGCGTCTCCGACACCAGTCAGTCCCGCAGAGCGGGGGCTATTCGGAAAAGCTCGGTCAGGAATCGGCTTGGGGGGTTGCATCATAAACTTGTCGCGTGGAGTAAATTAAACCGAGCTATCATAGACAAACAAATACCTCAGTGCATCGATGACATTACATCTACCTGGCACCACAGCACTCCTTGAGCAGCTCAAACAGCCCTCTCAACGACTCGCCCTGTGTTTTTGCGCGGCGTGGTGCGATGCGTGCAAAGCCTACAAACCAAAGCTCGAAGCGCTCGCGTCAGAACATCCGGACATCTGCTTCGTCTGGATCGATATCGAAGATCATCCAGACTTATTGGGCGATGAAGATGTTGAGAACTTTCCCACCATTGGCATTGTGGATGGAGGAAGCGTACGTTTCATGGGCACGATCTTGCCACATATCGAACACCTCGAACGATTACTCGACGCGATGCGTGCACCTGGCAAAGCCCAGCCCTCTGGGCTACCCGACGATTTGTTAAGTCTTTTGACGCGTACCTAAACCACACAAACTGAAAGCGTCTGACCTAGGTTTTTTTGCTTGCCGCGCCAAGCAACAGTCCGACAGGACGCTTTCCAAGTAATGTTGGTTTTTTTGCACTTGAAGCCGGCGCCTGTGCAGCCGCAGCGACAGCCGCCGCCGACGGCTCATAAGGCTTTAAAAAAAACTCATCGATCGGCTTGACTGGTGCACTGTAGCGACTTGGGCGAGCGCCTCTCTCGTTGCCGGAGCCTCGGGCTTCGGTACGCGGCCCACGCTCCGAACGCTCTGTGCGCTCAGAGGCTCGCGCAATTAACTCGCCTGGAAGTTGTAAGGTGCCACGTGTAACAGGCGCCTTAATGAGTTTTTCAATATCAAACAGATACTTTTCTTCGGCAGGTGAAAACAAGGAGATCGCTTCGCCCTTAGCACCCGCACGCCCCGTTCGGCCAATACGATGGACATAGTCTTCCGCGCTGTGCGGCAAGTCGTAATTGATCACACAGGGCACACCGGCCACGTCCAGACCGCGCGCAGCCACATCGGTTGCCACCAATACTTCAAGCTCGCCGGCTTTAAAGGCTTCAAGCGCTTTCATGCGGTCAGCCTGTGATTTGTCGCCGTGAATAGATTCGGCGCGCACGCCATCCAATTCAAGCTGACGTGCCAGACGCCCTGTCCCGATTTTGGTGTTGGAAAACACAATCACTTGTTTTAATCCGCGAGACTTAACGAGATGCACCACCGCCGCACGTTTCGCATCGCCCGACATCGCATAGGCAATTTGCGTCACTGTGTCGGCTGTCGCATTTCGCTTAGCAACCTCAAGCTCTACTGGGCTATTGAGATAGGTGCGAGCAAGCTTACGAATTTCGTTACTAAATGTCGCCGAAAATAATAATGTTTGTCGCTGCGCCGGCAAGAGGCGAATAATTCGTTCGAGGTCGGGTAAGAAGCCCATGTCCAACATACGGTCGGCTTCATCCAAGACCAAGATACCAACCTGCCCAAGGTTCACGTTGCGCTGCTCGACGTGATCAAGCAGGCGCCCAGGCGTTGCAATCAACACTTCACAACCATTGCGTAGCGCCTCTTTTTGCGGGCCGATGTCGACACCGCCGAATACAACCGTCGAGCGCAACGTCGTCTGTTTGCCGTAACGCTTAACGCTTTCAGCAACCTGATCAGCAAGTTCACGCGTCGGTGTCAAAATCAATGCACGCACGGGGTGTCGCGCTGGCGATGCGCTCGAGTTGGCGTGTTGCATCAGTCTGTGCAAAATGGGTAACGTGAACGCAGCTGTCTTGCCCGTTCCAGTCTGGGCGGCGCCCATCACGTCGTTGCCCGCCATCACAGAAGGCAAGGCTTGCGCCTGGATGGGCGTTGGCGTGGTGTATCCGGTATCTGATACC
>JBILJY010000193.1:0-4979 GCA_044376975.1 Burkholderiaceae bacterium
GCCCATGCTTAAGTTCACCGGCCGGGTAGGCCTCAGCATGAATATAGCTAATTTCTTTTAGCTTCAACGCACCCTCGAGTGCGATGGGATAGTGCATCCCACGACCTAAGAATAAGGCGTTCTCTTTCGTCGCAAAACGATCAGCCCATGCCATGATTTGTGGCTCGAGTGCGAGCACGGCGCTAATCGCAGCGGGCAGGTGGCGCAGCGCTTTCACATGAGCCGCCTCTTGGTCTTGTGGCAGGCGGCCATGCTCTTGCGCCAAGGCCAAGGTCAACATAAACAATGCCGTTAATTGTGTTGTAAAGGCTTTGGTCGATGCCACGCCAATCTCGACGCCCGCCCGAGTGATGTAGGCAAGCTTACACTCTCGTACCATCGCGCTAGTCGACACATTACAAATGGTGAGGGTCTGTTCCATCCCTAAGCCTCGCGCATGCTTAAGCGCGGCAAGCGTGTCTGCCGTTTCGCCGGACTGCGAGATCGTCACGACCAATGTTTTTGGATGCGGCACACTTTCACGATAGCGGTACTCACTTGCGATTTCGACCGCAACAGGGATCTTCGAAACGGCCTCGATCCAGTACTTCGCCGTCAAGCCAGCGTAGTAGCTGGTGCCGCAAGCAAGAATGAGCACACGATCAATCTCTTGAAAGATCTTCCGCGCGCCAGCACCAAACAACTCGGGGGTGACGGACTCGACGTCCTCGAGCGTGTCTCCCACGGCGCGCGGTTGTTCAAAAATTTCCTTTTGCATGTAATGACGATAGGGGCCCAGATCAGCAGCGCCCGTGTGTACGTGCACGGTATTAATTTTGCGGTCCACTCGCTTACCCGCTTGGTCCATGATCCAAACGTTTCCTAGCTGCAGGTCTGCAACGTCCCCGTCTTCAAGGTACACAATCTGATCTGTTGTACCGGCGAGCGCCAATGCATCGGACGCCAAAAAGTTTTCTTCCTTACCACGACCAATCACCAAAGGAGATCCTTGCCGGGCAGCGACGATCCGATGTGGCTCATCACGACAAAACACAGCGATCGCGTACGCGCCATGGAGTCGGCGCACCGCTTGCTGCACAGCCTCGAGCAAATCACCGTTATAAATGTGACGAATAAGGTGTGCGATAACTTCCGTGTCTGTTTGACTTTCGAAGATAAAACCAACTGCCTGCAGTTCTGCACGCAGCGCCTCGTGATTTTCAATGATGCCGTTGTGCACCAAAGCGATGCTAGGCTCTTCTGTTCCAATTGAAGAAAAATGCGGGTGCGCGTTACGGGTGACCGGCGCACCATGCGTGGCCCACCGGGTGTGGGCAATACCGGTAAAGCCAGCGATATGATTGCGCGCGATATCAGCACCCAGTTCAGCCACGCGGTCCGTACTGCGCGCGCGACGCAATCCACCGTTGTCGTAGACTGCCACTCCGCAAGAATCGTAGCCGCGGTATTCGAGCCGTTTTAATCCCTCGACCAGAATTGGGGTGATGTCGCGCGAAGCAACGGCGCCAACGATTCCGCACATATTGGTTCTCCTGAGAATATTTCTATTGTGCCAATATTTATAGAATATTTAATTCATAAATAGGCTTAATATGAAATAATTATTCTCAAATTAATATTAATGAAATATAATTTCATTAATTCGCCAGGCAGTTACTTCGCGCACTTCAATTTCATTTTCGGCAACATGACGCTCTCCGCTCTCGACGATCTCGACCGACGCATCCTAGACCAACTGCAGCGCGATGCGTCACTCACAAATCACGCCTTAGCCGAGCTCGTGCACGCCTCCGCGCCCACCTGCCTCAGGCGCGTCAAACGGCTCCATACATTGGGCGTGATCGCCAAACAAGTGGTCATTCTCGCTCCCGAAAAGCTTGGTAGCGCGCTCACAGCGATTGTTGAAGTAACGCTCGATGTGCAATCGGCCGAGCAACTCCTGTTGTTTGAAGCCTCCATGCAAGCCGAACCCACAGTGCAGCAGTGCTATCGGGTATCGACAGGCCCCGACTTTGTGTTGATAGTCCAAGTCGCAGATATGCCGGCTTATCATGCCTTGGTGCATCGCGCCCTCACCGCGCAGGGTAATGTACGAAATGTTCGCACCTTTTTTTCTGTGCATCGCAGCAAGTTTGAAACTTTCACCACGTTAAGCTAGTTACACATCCGGCAGGTTAAGCTCTTACTATGACGACACAACTCCGACTCGCGATCCTCGACGACTATCAGGATCTTGCCCACCGCATTGTGGACTGGCGACAGATCCCTGGTCTCTCAGTGGTGGCCTTCAAAGACCACGTGTACACCGAAGACGACCTTGTCGCACGATTGCAAGGTTTCGATGGCGTGATGCGTATTCGTGAACGGACGGAATTTCCTCGCTCCGTATTAACTCGGCTACCGCAGCTCAAATTCATTCTAGCCACGGGCATGCGTAACGCTCGCTCACTCGATCTCCAGGCCACCGATGAGTTAGGCATTACGGTTTGCACAACGGAGGCGATGCACCAAAGTACCGTCGAGGTAACTTGGGCACTTATCCTCGGTTTATTTCGTGCGATTCCACAAGAAACCGCTTCTGTGCGCGCCGGTGGTTGGCAGACGACCGTGGGCGACGGGGTAGCCGGCAAAACACTGGGGATCATTGGCTTAGGCAATATGGGGATCCCCGTCGCAAAAATCGGGCGTATCCTCGGAATGCGGGTTATCGCTTGGAGTCGGAACTTGACGCAGGAGCGCGCAGCTCCGTATGAGGTGGTCTGTGTCTCGAAAGACGAGCTCATTGAGACCTCTGATGTCATTACGATCCATCACCCGCTCACCGATTCAAGTCTTGGCTTACTCGGAAAAAGCGAGCTCGCGCGGATGAAGGCCAGCGCGTACTTGGTGAATACATCGCGCGCTCAAATCGTCGATGAAGACGCGCTCATCCAAGCCCTTACCGAAAGAAAAATAGGCGGGGCCGCCTTGGATGTCTTTACTTGCGAGCCATTGCCACAGAATCATCCGTTCAGAACCTTACCTAATGTGATTGCGACGCCACACATTGGCTTCGTGACCCAAGAGAACATGGATGAGTTCTTTTCGCAGTCGTATAAGAATTTAGTCGCTTATCTTGCTGGCACGCCAATCAACGTGATTAATGCTGCACATCCGTTCTTGCCCGATTCGCAGGTTGCAAAACAGATGCATAAAGGTCCTCTGCACACAACAACATAGATGAAAAATCCAACAATACCGCGATCCAAGAAGTCGGCGGCCACACAAGAGTTAGAACACGATTTACCAGGTGGCGAACGCGCCTACCGCTACATCCGGCAAGCACTTGCGAGTCAACAGCTTCTGCCCGGCGATCGCCTGCGCGAAGTAGAGCTTGCTGAGATGATTGGCCTGAGCCGCACACCCATTCGCGAGGCACTTGCAAGACTAGAGTCCGAGGGGCTGGTCGTGCACGACTCGACCCTTGGCATCATGGTTGCCGAACTCGACTACAGCATGGTGACCGAGCTGTATTTCATGCGTGAAGTGTTAGAAGGAACAGCCGCAAGACTAGCTGCACAACACGCTTCAAGCGTTGAGATTTCTCTACTTGAAGATATGTGCGAGCAATACGCAAACTCCGTCGGAGACGACGCACAGCTTGCAAGCAGTAATCGTCAGTTTCACGAAATGCTTTACAACTGCAGTCACAATAGATATCTAATCAAGATGCTAAAGACACTGCATGACACACTCACATTACTCGGCAACACCACACTGACGGATCCCAACCGCGTTAAAGACACGATCAAAGAGCATGAAGCGGTCGTCGCGGGAATACGAAAGCACGATCCAGATGCCGCCGAAAAAGCGCTCCGTGCGCATATCTACGCCTCGCAAAAGATGCGCATTCGCCGACTCATTTCAAACAAATAAACTCGCCATGTCTAAGAATATGACTCTCGATTTTGTCGCGCTGTTGCGCGCCTGGTCGATCGAGGATCCTGCGCTTCTTCGTCTGGCGCGTCTTTTACTCCTTGACGGCTTAGCAGTGTCGCTTGCCGGCTCAGCTCAACCGGGGCCGAGCCTTGCCGGAGCGCTCGCCCGCAAGCAGGGAGGAAACCAGACCGCCACAGTCATCGGACAAGGATTTTCTACTTCACCCTCACAAGCCGCGCAGATCAACGGTATGTCTATGCATGTGCTCGATTATGAGCCAATGTGGAATCCGCCTAATCATGCTCTGTCAACGATGCTGCCGGGATTACTCGCACTGGCAGAGCAGCAAGAGGCCTCGGGTGCAGGTCCGCAAGGCGAACGGCTACTTTGTGCGCTCCTGAAGGGCATCGAGGCACAAGGGCGCTTACGTCTAGCGTCGGGCCAAATCGAGCCGCGCGAACTAAGTTTGCACCCGCCCGGTGTCGTGGGTCCCTTAGCATGTGCCATCGCATGCGGGGAGTTTTTAGGTTTGCCTCAAGCACAACATGTCGCGGCGCTTGGTATTGCAGCATCACGTGCCGGTGGCGTACTGGCCAACGTAGGCTCAATGACCAAGGCGCTTCATTGTGGGGACGCCTGCCGCAGCGGGCTTGAAGCAGCACTGTTAGCTCAGGGCGGCTTTACGGCTGACGCTGACGCGCTCTCTGGCCCGCGAGGTTATGCACAGGCTTACTTTGGCGATCGCTTCGACGCCGCGCATCTACTGACCCCCGTGCTGGTGGCGCGCGCACTCACACCTGGTCCCGCCTGGAAATTGTTTCCCTCCCAGTACGCGACCCACTTTGCCATCACAGCGGCACTCGACTGCCGCGCGCAGATTACGCAGCCCAATAACATTCAGCGGGTAGAGATTCTTACCCCGGTGATGCCATACATTGATCGACCCAGTCCTACTTCCGGGCTAGATGGGAAGTTTTCACTGCAATACTGTGTCGTCGCTGCTCTGCTCGATGCGCGTCTAAACTTGGCTTCCTTTAGCGACATGCGGCGTTTTTCTGAAG
>JBILJY010000034.1:0-17448 GCA_044376975.1 Burkholderiaceae bacterium
CCGCTTTGAAATAAAAGCGAAATGCCGGAGTAGCTCAGTTGGTAGAGCAGCTCACTTGTAATGAGAAGGTCGAGGGTTCGATTCCTTTCTCCGGCACCAAATCAAACGGGCTGCTCCACGACAGTGAAGCAGCCCGTTTTCTTTTAGTGTCGAGTAATGAATCTACACCAAGGCATCAGACCAAATGTTTTTGGCCCAGCCCCAAGCGTAGGTTCCTTCGAGCGCTGTTGGCGCCGTTGAAAGTCCGCCCGAACCCGCTACCGTTTTGAACGTTTTTTCAGCGGCGACGTATTGATGCACGCTCGCCACGTGAACGACCTCTGATTCATTGACAAAGCTGTAACACGTATTGGTCAGAACAGGCTGGGGGTTGATCGCAATACCCGCTAACTCTGCAACGATTGCAGCGGCCGTGACTTTGGCATGCTGGTTCGCCATATGTCCTGATTTTGGCATCAGGGGCGCGACCTGAATCGAATCGCCGATGATGTGCACGTCTTTTGCTTTCGTTGATTCAAAGTTCAGATAGTTAACCGTGGACCACCGACCATTTGCATCGGCAAGCCCCGCTTTCACAACAAGATCTCCGGCGCGCATTAGAGGCAACACATTGAGCACGTCTGCCTTAACGTCGTCCTGAACATCAAACTTCAGTGTTCGTGTTTTGGCATCTACTGCCGTCACGTTGTGCTGAGGTCTGTATTCAATGATGCCAGGATACATCTTGGCCCAGGCCTCCTTGAACAACTTACCCTTAGATGTCACGTCTTGATTCGCGTCTAACACCAACACTTTAGATTTGGGTTTGTGTTTCTTCAGATAGTTTGCAACCTGACACACGCGTTCGTAGGGGCCGGGAGGGCAACGATAAGGCGCCATCGGGATCGATAGGGCATACACACCGCCGTCTTTCATATCAGCGATCTGCTTGTGTAATGCGACAGTTTCCGGACCAGCCTTCCATGCTTGTAACGTGACGCCTGCTTTGTTAGCAGCATCCAGTCCTTCGATACTCTCCATCATCAGGCCGATGCCTGGCGACAACACGAGCTTGTCGTATTTGACGGTCTTGCCTGATGCAAGCAGCACCGTTTTTTTCGTTGCGTCAATACTCGCGACCGAATCTTTGATCATCTTGACGCCATGATTTTTTTCCAGTCCGGCGTAGGGCGAAGTGATCTCAGCAATTTGGCGAGAGCCCCCCACAACCAAGTTAGACATCGGACACGAAATAAATTGTGCATTAGGCTCGATTAATGTCACTTGCGCAGTGTTGTTCGAGAGCAAACGCAAATACTTGGCGGCTGTGGCACCGCCATAGCCAGCACCCACCACCACGACTTGCGCTGTCTTCAGCGTATTGGCGCGCGTTTGTGTGCTCACGCCCATCGCAAGTCCGGCGACTGCGGCGCTTTGTCCCAGAAAAATTCGACGATTCATTCTTATCCCCTTAGTTCTTCTTGCCGAGTACATCGGCAATGATTTTTAACTGTTCGTCGGTGTAGCCTTTCGCAAGCTGATGCATGATCGTTCCTGTGCGGGCACCTGTCTTATAAGCTTGCAATTGTTCATACATTGCAGAGCTTGTCAGTTGGTTAATAACGGGCATGGTCGCACCCGGTGCGCTCACGCCGTTGGTGCCGTGACAGTTCGCACACGTGGCCGCTAGACTTTGTGCGTATAGGCGCTGGGCCTGAATATCTTGAGCGGATGCCGTTGCCGCAAATAGGGCTGCACCAACTCCAGCTACAAGTAGTCCTGTTTTAAATGAAACCTGTCCCATGATGGTCCGTCTCCTAATATCTATAAATAGTTGTTTTAATAATCGCTCGAGAGCAAGTCACTAGCAATTCATACTTACCCTCGTGCCCAATCAGACGCCATGCGTCTTAAACCACTGTAAGCATTTTTCCCAACCGTCTTTGGCGGGGCCTGCTTGATAGGTCGCACGATAATCCGCGTGAAACGCGTGAGGTGCTTCTGGATATATCTCAAAACGAGAGGCACTTGCTGCTTTATTGTCTTTAGCCGCAGCGAGCGCACGCTTCATTTGGTCCACCGTATCCAAGCCTATCCCCGTGTCTTGGCCGCCATACAGACCAAGTACGGGCGCCTTCAACTGCGTCGCCAGATCAACAGGATGCGCAGGGAAGTTTTCACTTTTATCCCCAACAAGTCTGCCATACCAGGCTACGCCTGCACGTATTTGTGGCAGATTGGCGCAGGCCAACCATGTAATGCGGCCGCCCCAACAAAAGCCCGTCATGCCCACCCGCTCCAAATCGCCGCCTTTTTGGCCTGCCCATTTAAGCGCCATACTGATGTCGCCCATCACTTGTTTGTCTGGGGTCTTGCTGACGATTTGGGCCATGATCTCTGCCATCGTACCAAGAGAGCTGGGGTCTCCGGCTCGCGTAAAAAATTCTGGCGCTATGGCCAGATACCCCTGTTTTGCAAAGCGTCGCGCAATGTCTGCGATATATTCGTGCACACCAAAGATTTCACTGGCGATTACAACGACCGGTAACTTTCCGGCAGTATTCTTTGGCCTCGCTACGTAGGCATATAACTCAGTGTCGCCGTCCTTGATGGTCTCTTCTCCGGCCTCGATACCATCGAAGTTGGTTTGAATCACCTGAGCAAAGGTTGGTTCAGCGACCGACGCAAATCCTAGACAGGCTGTTGCAGCCGTCGTGTTGCGCAAAAACTCTCGGCGAGAACGGCGTGGCTTACCTGCCAACGCCTCAATGTCGTTAATCTGGTCTGAAGGCATAGAATCTCCGCTAAGCAAAACATTTTTTAGTTATTCAGGCCAGTCTACCTTAGGGTATGCCTGAATATCCATTGTTTTATTGTTATATTACTTTTACACCTTTATTTATAACTAAAAAATATAGCTGTGTCAGCCACTATTTTTTCTTTGTGTAGGAGGCCTCTTGAAAACGAATGATCTGCGGCTAAAGCTCGGTCGACTTAAGCGGGCGCCAGAAAACTTTGTTCCTGCTGAGCTTGCCTCAGACGTATCGGCAAACGGGATTACCGAGGCACGGCGCAGTTTCCTACGAAACAGCTTTTTAACAGCGATGGCCGCTGGCGCAAGCACCGCAACAGCATCGGCTCTTGCTCAAGGCGCCAAAGGCGACCCGAATATTCTTGAAAAACAGGTTTGGCAGACCACACTAGGCCAACCTGTTGCCGCCAAACCCTATGGCATGCCCTCCAAGTACGAGGCAAATCTACAACGTCGCGAATCGCCTGGCCTAACACGCGTTTCAGCGGCTTCGGTTGCGTTTGCTCCGCTACAGGGACTATTTGGCATCATCACGCCCAACGGCCTGCATTTCGAGCGCCACCATCAGGGCTGGTACGACATTGATCCTGCCAAACATCGACTCATGATCAATGGCTTGGTCAAGCAGGAGCTAGTCTTCACAATGGAGGACCTGATGCGTTTGCCTTCCGTTTCACGCATTCACTTCATTGAATGCGGAGCGAACACAGGAATGGAGTGGGGCAACGTCGCGGTGCCCACCGTGCAATACACCCACGGCATGCTGTCCTGTTGTGAGTTCACGGGCGTACCACTCTCCATTCTGCTAGACATGGCTGGCGCCGACACAAAAAAAGGCAAGTACATTCTGGCCGAAGGTGGGGATGGCTCAGGCATGACCCGCACGATTTCAATGGAAATGGCGCTGGATGATGTGCTGGTCGTCTGGGGAATGAATGGCGAAATGCTGCGCCCAGAAAATGGTTATCCCTTGCGCTTGGTCGTCCCGGGCGTCCAAGGCGTCAGCTCGGTGAAATGGTTGCGTCGGATAGAAGTCGGCGATATGCCCTACGGTTCAAAAGATGAAGCTGTGCATTACATGGATTTGATGCCAGATGGCATGCACCGTCAATACACCTCAATTCAAGAGTGCAAGTCGGTCATCACCACACCCTCTGGCGGACAGCAGCTGCTCGAAACAGGCTTCTACAACATCAGCGGTATGGCATGGTCTGGTCGCGGCAAGATCAAGCGCGTTGACGTCTCAGTGGATGGCGGACGCAACTGGCGCGAAGCGCGCATGGAGACTCCCGTATTAACCAAAGCCATCACACGTTTCAATATTGATTGGGTTTGGGATGGGAAGCCTGCGATATTGCAGTCGCGCGCAACGGACGAAACTGGTCACGTTCAGCCATCCTACAGAATGCTGCGCGAAGTCCGCGGCACAAGGTCGATCTATCACAACAACGCGATTCAATCTTGGAAAGTAGACTCCAACGGGGAGGTCAGCAATGTACAAGTTGGCTAAAACTCTAACTGGCGCACTCGCTCTGACTTTGTTGAGTGGCTTGGCCAGTGCGCAAGATACAAAGAAGTTTCCTGGCATCGGCCGCACAGCCACCCCCGCTGAAGTTGCAGCGTGGGATATTGATGTACGCCCTGACTTCAAAGGAATCCCGAAAGGTTCAGGGACCGCAGAGCAAGGGCAAGAGCTCTGGGAAGCCAAGTGTGCAAGCTGCCACGGGGTTTTTGGTGAGTCGAACGAAGTGTTTACCCCCATCGTCGGTGGAACAACCGCGAAAGACATCAAAACGGGGCGTGTAGCCTCGCTTACCGATCCTAACCAGCCACAGCGCTCGACCCTGATGAGGGTCTCCACGCTCTCGAGTTTGTACGACTACATCTATCGCGCCATGCCCTGGAACGCTCCTCGCACACTATCTGCGGACGATACCTACGCTTTAGTCGCCTACATTCTTGCGCTAGGGGAGATAGTCCCTGAAGACTTTACCCTGAGCGACAAGAATATGACTGACGTTCAGGCGCGCATGCCCAACCGAAACGGCACGACGACTCAGCACGGGATGTGGACTGTTGCAGGCAAACCAGACGTACAGGGTAACGCTTGTATGAGCAACTGCCTGCCTGAAGGCAAAGTCACCTCGTCCTTGCCAGATTTTGCGCGGAATGCTCACGAAAACATCGCCGAGCAAAATCGTATCTTCGGCCCTTTTAGAGGTGCAGACAGCACCAAACCCCCGCTTAAAAGCCTTCCGGGAGCGGGCTTTATCACCCCAGTCGCGGCAGTAACCGCCCCAGCAAGTGCCACTCCCTCGACGACCTCGGCCCCCGCCAACGGGGCGACACTGCAAGCCTCCTTCCAAAAGCATAACTGTACGGCCTGTCACGCGCCGGCCGCAAAGGGCGTGGGCCCCTCCATCGCTGAGGTAGCAAAAAAGTACAAAGATCAGGATGTCGTTGCTAAACTAGCGTCAAAGGTTAAGTTGGGTGGCGCTGGCGCATGGGGCGCCATTCCCATGCCACCGCATCCTCAATTGCCCGATGCGGAGATCACGAGTTTAGTAACATGGATGCTAAAGACGCCCTAGGCATCAACGCCTGCGCGTACAAACGAATTCAACTATCAATCTATTTATCCAGTAAAGGAACTCTCATGAACGTACAACGTCGCAGACTTCTGCAAATGTCAGCAATAGTCGGGGTCATGGCCAGTGCCGGCCTGATGACCCAGGCTGAAGCAGCCGCCTGGAATAAGGCTGCCTTCGAAGCCAAATCCATCGATGACGTAGCCAAAGTTTTTGGTGGCGCCACGCCAACCAAATCGGATGCCATTACCTTGCGTGCACCGGACATCGCAGAGAACGGTGCGGTTGTGCCAATCGGTGTTGAAACAAACCTCAAGGCCACCGAGCTCGCCATCTTGGTTGAAAAGAACCCAAGTGCACTCGCTGCAATGTTTATTATTCCTGCCGGATCTGAGGCGTTTGCATCAACGCGCGTCAAGATGGGGCAAACCTCGAATGTCTTTGCCCTGGCAAAAGTAGACGGTAAGTGGCTAATGACTTCCAAAGAGGTCAAGGTAACCCTAGGCGGCTGCGGCGGCTAAGTGTGCCGATGTCGCAAGTACAGAACAAACACTGAACATAGCAAAGAGAGATAATCATGGCAAACCCAATGCGCATTCGTGCAACCGAAAAAGACGGGGTAGTGGACGTACGTGTGCTGATGAAACACGACATGGAAACCGGTCAACGTAAAGACGCTGCGGGCGCAACTATCCCCGCTTGGTTTATTTCAACGCTCGAAGCAAAGATCGGTGACAAACTGGTCTACTCAGCACAGTTCGGGCCTGCAGTATCAAAAGACCCCTACCTACAATTCAAATTAAAAGGCAGTGGTAAGAAAGGCGACACGATCGTCGTGACCTGGGTCGATAACAAAAACGAGACCCGTACGGATAAAACAGACATCAAATAATTTTGATATGTCGGTAAAAGTCGAACCGCGATCATGCGGTTCGTACAAATGGAGACAACCATGAAACGGTTCTTAATCGCTGGACTGACAAGTGTCTTGCTCAGCTCATCTGCTATCACACTCGCGCAATCGGCCTCAGACCAGCTTGCGGAATATCGCAAAATGCTGGCTGATGGTAACCCTGCAGAATTATATGAAGCAGAGGGTGAAGAGTTATGGGAAAAGCCAGCAGGTCCTAAGAAGGCTTCGCTTGAAAAATGCGATCTTGGCCTTGGCCCAGGCGTTGTAAAAGGGGCTTCTGCACAGCTGCCACGCTATTTTGCCGACACGAATCGTGTACAAGATCTCGAGTCGCGTCTAATGACCTGCATGACGACCTTACAAGGGATTCCAGAAGCTGAAATGGTCAACGGCTCCTTTGGTAAGGGCGTGCGTAAGAATATCGAAGCGATCGTCGCGTATGTCGTCACGCACTCGAAAGGCATGAAGATCAATGTATCAGTGAACCATCCAAAAGAAAAAGAAATGCTCGCTCTTGGCGAAAAGATCTTTTATCTGCAAGGCGGCCCAATGGACTTCTCGTGCGCCTCTTGCCATGCGGTGGACGACAAGCGCATCCGTATGCAAGACCTACCAAACCTAACGATACAAAAAGGTGCGGCAGAAGGCTGGGGTAACTGGCCCGCTTATCGCGTTTCAAGCGGTACGTTCTGGACAATGCAGCAACGCCTGAACGATTGCTATCGTCAACAGCGCATGCCTTTCCCAATTTACGGCTCCGACGTCACAATCGCCCTATCGGTGTTTATGGCGAACACTGCAAACGGCGGTACGGTGAACACACCGGGCCTCAAACGCTAACTCCAGGGAGATAAAAATGAACAACACACTACTCAAACTGGCTACTAGCACAACCTTAGCTCTCGGCAGCCTCATAATAAGTGCTACCGCCACGGCACAAAAAATTGATCCCGCCGTACAAGCTGTGATGGATCGAAGCTTCCGTGAACAAGGAATTGCCAAGCTGGATCGCATTCAGCAAGACGAGATCCAAGTGCTCTGTTCCGATGAAAAGTTTCGGGATAGTCCAGAAGGCAAAAAGAAAGCTGAAGCGTTGCAAGCCGCTGCGTTGGCTGCGATTAAGCCACCTTCGGATGGAAAATATTTAGGTAACTGGGCTGAGGGTGAAAAAATCGCTCAAAGTGGCCGCGGTGCAACCTGGACTGACAATCTCAAAACCGTGAATGGCGGAGGTTGCTACAACTGCCACCAGATTTCGAAACAAGAAATCTCGTACGGGACGATTGGCCCTTCCTTGCTAGGCTATGGTAAAACGCGCGGCAATAGCGACGTCATCCTGACCTACACCTGGAATCGGATCAACAACTCCAAAGCCTATAACGCGTGCAGCAACATGCCACGCATGCAGCACTTTAGCTTGCTTACCGAACAGCAAATTAAAGACGTGATGGCCTTACTACTTGACCCTGCCTCACCTGTAAATAAATAAAGTCGTCGAATCGCGTTAAACGCTGTAAGGAAGTAAAAATGGGCATGAGTCGTAGAGAGTTTGTACAGGTTCTGGCGGCTGCTTCCGCTGCTGGGCTATCACTGGGCGCTAACTTGAGTCGCGCGCAATCAGCTGCAAACCTCTATGACTTCCCAAAGTTCGGCAATGTGCACTTGATGCACTTCACTGACTGCCACGCACAACTCAAGCCGATTTATTTTCGTGAGCCTAACGTCAACTTGGGCTTCGGTGGGCAATTTGCTAAAGCGCCTCACTTAGTCGGTGACGCTCTGCTCAAGCACTATGGGATCAAACCCGGCTCGCGCGAGGCGCATGCTTTCTCTTACTTGGACTTCGATAAAGCTGCCGCGCAATACGGCAAGGTCGGCGGCTTTGCGCATCTCGCTACTCTGGTTAAACAAGTTCGTGCAAGTCGCCCTGGTGCATTGCTACTTGATGGGGGCGATACGTGGCAAGGATCAGGCACAGCGCTATGGACCAAGGGCCAAGATATGGTGGATGCCTGTCTAGCCTTGGGCGTTGATGTGATGACCGCCCATTGGGAAATGACGCTCGGCGAGGCACGGGTCAAGGAAATTGTCGAAAAAGATTTTGATGGAAAGGTCAACTTTGTCGCGCAAAATATTAAGACGACGGATTTTGAAGATCCTGTTTTTGACGCGTACACAATGCGTGAAATGAACGGTGTCAAAGTTGCCATTATCGGCCAAGCATTCCCTTACACGCCCATTGCTAATCCTCGTTACCTCGTCGAAAACTGGTCCTTTGGCATCGAAGAAGAAAACATGCAAAAGACGGTCGATCACGCACGCGCCAATGGTGCGAAAGCCGTAGTCGTGCTGTCGCATAACGGCATGGATGTCGACCTCAAGATGGCGAGCCGTGTTCGAGGTATCGACGCGATTTTGGGTGGACATACGCACGATGGCGTGCCGGTTCCGGTCAAAGTGTCTAACCCCGGTGGCGTGACGCTTGTGACGAACGCAGGCTCGAACAGTAAGTTTTTGGGCGTTCTTGACTTAGACGTGAAAGACGGCAAAGTGTCTGACTTCCGCTACCGTCTGCTGCCCGTATTTGCAGACTTACTTCCCGCCGATGCGCAGATGAATGCGCTGATTGACAAGATCCGTGCTCCCTATGAAACAAAACTCGCTGAGAAACTCGCGGTCGCTGAAGGAACACTTTATCGTCGCGGTAACTTTAACGGCTCCTTCGATCAACTGATCGTTGACGGGTTAATAAAAATGAAGGGTGCCGAAATTGCCTTCTCACCCGGCTTCCGTTGGGGTACATCTCTGCTTCCGGGCCAGGCGATCACGATGGAACACCTGCTGGATCAAACCGCGATCACCTATCCCTATACGACGCTCACACCAATGAGCGGCGAGATGATTAAGACGGTTCTGGAAGACGTTGCAGACAACCTCTTTAACCCCGACCCCTACTATCAACAGGGTGGTGATATGGTGCGCGTCGGTGGCATGCAATACAACATCGATCCTACTGCAAGCGCTGGAAACCGAATTTCTGATATGCGCTTGGGCGACAAGCCGATCGAGGCCAGCAAAACCTACAAGGTTGCGGGCTGGGCACCTGTCTCGGAAGCCGCTCGAGACGCCGGTGGAGAGCCTATTTGGGACGTGATTGCCACGTATCTGCGCGATATCAAAACCGTGTCCGCCAAAGCACCGAACATCCCCGTCATTAAAGGCGCAGCTAACAACCCAGGCATGGCGCTCTAGCATCCGCCTGCATTGGGCTGTGGCCAAATCGAGGACTTGGCGCGCTAGATATAAGCCCGTGGGTACGCTATTTACCGAAGCGGTCTAGTTCAAAAACGTCGAGATCAATCATCTCGCCAGTGTCTTTTTGTAAAACCTTTCCCTTCGGATCCAACACGTAAAGTTCTGGTATTCCTTTACGCTTGCCGATAGCTCGGTCAAGCTCCGGTGTCATCATCGCAACGGGGAAGTTCAATCCGTGTTTCTGCACATACTGTGCGGCGGCCTTTGGATCCTTATCAATCGACACACCCAACACGACAAGATTGCCACCTTTTGTGTCACGCGCAAGCTGTATCAGATTGAGGTTTTGACGATGGCAATAGGGGCACCACGATGCCCAAATTTGCAACACGATGTGTTTGCCCGCCAAATCCTCAGGCGTCAACACCTTACCGTCCATCAGGGTGATGGAACCAAGCTTGAGCGTGTCGCCCACATTCAAAGCCTGAGCGGGTGACGGTGCTGCAACGCCCACGATCATCGCCGCCATGAATAAACGGATGGCAATAATGCGCAGATTCGGAAAGCGCCAAAGAGTCAGTGTGTTTTTCATATGTTTCATCATAGCCAAAAAAAACCGCCCACAGTCTCCTGGGGCGGCTTTACTCGCTGAGCTGTCGTTTAAACGATCAGCGGAACAATCAAGAGCGCAACAATGTTAATGATCTTGATCAGCGGGTTCACAGCAGGGCCTGCTGTGTCTTTGTAGGGATCGCCCACCGTATCGCCCGTCACAGCAGCTTTATGGGCATCAGAGCCCTTGCCGCCGTAATGACCTTCCTCGATGTACTTCTTGGCGTTATCCCAAGCACCACCGCCTGTACACATGGAGATCGCGACAAACAGACCCGTCACAATCGTACCCATCAGCAGGCCGCCCAAGGCCTCAGGCCCTAACAACAGACCGACGGCGATCGGCACAACGACTGGCAACAAAGAAGGAATAATCATTTCTTTGATCGCAGCGGTTGTCAGCATATCGACAGCCTTATCGTACTCAGGCTTGCCCGTACCGTCCATGATGCCTTTAATGTCGCGGAACTGGCGACGCACTTCTTCAACCACGGCACCCGCACAACGGCCAACCGCTTCCATCGCCATGGCGCCAAAGAGATAAGGAATCAAGCCGCCGATAAACAGACCAATAATGACCCGGTGATCCGACAGGTCGAATACGACCTTTGCACCGTTTGCTTCAAGCGTGTGAGTGTAGTCAGCAAATAAAACCAGAGCAGCCAAGCCGGCTGATCCAATCGCATAACCTTTCGTCACAGCCTTTGTGGTGTTACCCACGGCATCAAGCGGATCGGTAATGTCACGCACCGACTGTGGCAAGCCAGCCATTTCGGCAATACCACCAGCGTTGTCGGTGATAGGACCGTACGCATCCAGTGCCACCACAATACCTGCCATGGACAGCATCGCCGTCGCAGCAACTGCAATACCGTAAATGCCACCCAACCAATAGGCAGAGTAGATGGCCGCACAAACAAACAGTACGGGCCAAGCTGTTGAACGCATCGACACGCCTAATCCTGCAATGATATTCGTACCATGGCCTTGGCTCGACGCCTTAGCAATGTGCTTAACAGGGGCGTAGTCCGTCCCGGTGTAGTACTCGGTAATCCAAACAAGCACTGCCGTCAGAAGTAGGCCAACAACTGTTGCGCCAAACAGCCGCATCTTGCCACCCGTGGCAAAACCGACGTCAGCCAGGATGTTGTCAGGCAAGATCCAGTTCGTCGCGAAATAGAACGCCACTAGAGAAATCACACCAGCAATCACCAAGCCCTTGTATAAGGCAGGCATCACGTTTTTCATACCAGGCGTTGCTTTAACGAACGAGCAACCAATAATCGATGCGATGATCGAAATTCCGCCGAGCACCAGCGGATAAATCACCGCCTCGGCCGTGGCTACCTTGATCATCAAAGCGCCCAACACCATCGTCGCAATCAATGTCACGGCATAGGTTTCAAACAAGTCCGCAGCCATACCCGCGCAGTCGCCCACGTTGTCACCAACGTTATCGGCAATCACCGCTGGGTTACGTGGATCATCTTCAGGAATGCCAGCTTCGACCTTGCCCACCAAGTCCGCACCAACGTCAGCGCCTTTGGTGAAAATGCCTCCACCCAAACGCGCGAAGATCGAGATCAGCGAGGAGCCAAAAGCCAGACCAATCAACGGATGCAAAATGGCAGACATGCTCTTGCCGCCGCCGTTGGCTAGTAGGTACATATAGAACAGTCCAACACCGAGTAGGCCCAGACCAACCACCAACATGCCGGTAATCGCGCCGCCCTTGAAAGCCACGTTCAGTGCTTCGTTCATCCCTTTCGTAGCGGCCTCGGCGGTGCGCACGTTCGCTCGAACGGATACGTTCATGCCAATGAAGCCACACGCACCTGAGAGCACCGCGCCAATCACGAAGCCAACGGCAGTCGCTTGATCAAGAAACACCGCAATCAAAATGGTAAGCACAACACCAACGATCCCGATGGTCTTGTACTGCCGCGAAAGGTAAGCGCCAGCGCCTTGCTCAATCGCTGCTGCGATTTCCATCATCTTGGCATTACCCGTGCCTTGGCTCAAAATCCAGGACCGCACTACAAAGCCATATACGACTGCGAGTACTCCGCAGCCTAAGGCAAAATAGAGGCCCAGCGTAACGTTGCTCATGCTCTAAAACTCCTTAAGTGTTATCTCTTTAATACTTGTTATTTCGGAAAGGGTATTTCCCAGCCGAGCACTAAAAAAAATGCCATACGCAGTATCCCGCAGATTCGCACCGAGAGGGAGTCTTTGTTTATTTGTTAATATTAGGGTATTCACTAACTAAGCCTACCCGCGGAGTTCCCATGAGTCTCGACAATGTCAAGCCCGGCAAAAAGATCCCTGAGTCTTTCAATGTGATTATTGAGATCTCAATGAATGCCGACCCCATCAAGTATGAGGTGGACAAAGAGTCTGGCGCTATCTTCGTAGACCGCTTCATGGGCACGTCCATGCACTACCCGTGTAACTATGGATATATCCCCAAAACCATTGCAGGTGATGGCGACCCGGTTGATGTGTTAGTGATTACTCCCTTCCCTGTAATCCCAGGCGTAGTGGTGCGCTGCCGCGCTCTAGGCGTACTTAAAATGACCGACGAAGCCGGTGACGACGCCAAATTACTCGCTGTACCAGAAGACAAAATTTTGCCAATTTACAGCCACTGGAAACAGGCTGCAGATATTCATCCGATGCGCCTAAACGCGATCCAGCACTTCTTCGAACACTACAAAGATCTCGAAGAAGGCAAGTGGGTCAAGATTCAGGGGTGGGGTGGGGTGGACGATGCTCACCAAGAAATACTTGAGGGAATCGAGCGCTATAACGCTGAAAAAAAGGGCTAACGCCCTTTTGTAAAAACACTACATCGACTGCTTGAGTAGGTCAGCATAATCCCCTGCAGTGGGTGTGCGAGGGTTGGTTTTATGGCAATGATCTGCCATGGCGCCTTCAATCACCCGGGGAAACATCTCCGGCGTAACCCCCATCGCAGCCAAACCACTTGGCAGACCAAGCCTTTGATTCAACGCCTTAATTGCCGGTGCGACCTCCGTAGGCTGACCCAAACCCATTGTTTCTGCCAAACGCTCTAGTTTTTTCCCTTTTTGCATCGATGCTTCGCTAGCATTAAACAAAATAACGGCTGGTAAAAACATCGCATTTAGCGTGCCGTGGTGTAGTTTTGGATTGATGCCACCCAGCGCATGGCTCAGACTATGGACAGCGCCCAAGCCTTTTTGAAAGGCCATCGCGCCTTGTGTGGACGCGCTCATCATGTGAAAGCGCGCCTCACGATCATGGGGTGTTTTTGTCGCACGCTCAATATGTCGCCATCCACGCCATAAGCCGTCCAGCGCAATCCCTTCCGCAGGAAAATTCAAGGCTGAAGACATGAATGTTTCACAGCAGTGCGTAATCGCATCCATTCCGGTTGCGGCCGTCAATAATGCCGGCAAATCTAGCGTGAGCTCTGGGTCGCAAATCGCCGATTTCGGGACAATATGTGGAGATAACAAACCCACCTTGCGACCATCATCCAAAATCAGCATCGCACCTCGACCCACCTCACTTCCTGTACCAGACGTCGTCGGGATTGCAATAATTGGGGCTGTCGCCGCGGTGATACGTGCCGTACCGCCATTGACCGCGATAAAGTCTTTTAGCGGTCCTGGGTGCACTGCGCAGACTGCAACTGCTTTGGCTAGGTCCATGGCCGATCCGCCCCCAACAGCGATCATTCCGTCAAATTTGCCCTGTTTGTACATGGCGAGGGCATCTCGTACCGCTGCCTCGTGGGGGTTCGGTGGGGTTTGATCATAGACCTGAACGCTTTTAGGATCTTTAAGCTGCGCCAACACACGATCCACCAAACCTGCGGCGCGCACCCCAGCATCGGTCACCAACATCGGACGCTGAATCCCAACACGTTCACACTCAGACTGCAATAAGCTAATTGCCCCAAAATCGAACTGTATTTGGGTAATGTAATTAATCAACGCCATGATGCCGTCTCCATGATTGTGTTGTTATGTTGTTTTATGCACTTGATGATAAATCATAGGGCTCTTATGTGGCCTCCCAGCCGAGAATCTCAGCGAGCCGTTGCACCACCCATCCAGCTTCCGCCTCGGTCAGTCCGACATCCTGCGTCAGCAGGCCCCGGTGGATGCGCTCAAGGACATCGGCTTCGGTAATGCCCAGCTCCCAAAGCTTGTTGCTAGCCTGTTCCGTTAAAAGGTTAGCCATATCCTCACACAAGTCGTAGCGCGCAAAGATATGCTCACGCGAGGCGCTAGGCTTAATCCGCCCGGGCTCGACAAATAGGGCGATAAACGAGGGCGGGACAATGATCTGATTATCGTCAGACATTGCGTAAACTAAAACTTCTACAGGACTCAAGGCACACGGGCTGTATTCCTAGGTTGGCAAATGGTGCGTTGTTACACGATACTACGCAGCATAAGTGATTATTCATAAACAGACATGACCAACCATTCTTCAGCACCTCGCGTCGAACACATCGCTTTGCCCGATGGGGCCCGCATCGAAGCCCATCGCGAAGGCGTGGGGATGCCACTGCTCCTTATCAGCGGCCTGGGTGGCACCGCAGGATTCTGGCAGCCCTGCCTGCCTGCTCTCACACCACATCATCAAGTGCTGCGCCTCGATCAACGAGGCATCGCAAAAAGTAGCCGCGGCTCAGCTGCTTGCACCATCGATCAGCTCGCAGACGACTGTTTGGCCGTGTTGGACTATTTTGAAATTGACTCGGCTCTTATTGTGGGCCATTCAACAGGCGGTTGCATCACACAATCGATTGCCTTGCGTCATCCAGCGCGCGTACGTGCGTGCGTCATGAGCGGCGCCTGGGGAGCACCGAGTCGGCATCGACAAGAGCTTTTCTCGTTGCGTCGCGAGATGCTTCTTCACAACCCCGTGGCCTATGCCAGTTCTTCCGTGTTTATGGGCTACGACACCGCTTGGCTCAACGCGCACTGGGCAGTCCTAGAGTCTGCGATACGCAATGCTCCCCTGACACCCGCCGCCCAGCACATCGTGATGGAGCGCATTGACGCCTTGTCGGCTTACGATCAAAGCGCTGCGCTGTCAGCCATCAACGTGCCGCGGTTGGTACTCGGGGCACGCGACGATTTGATCGTGCCCGCCTTTTTACAAGAACAACTCCACGCCTTGCTTCCCGGATCAGATTTAAAAATCTTTGATTATGGCGGACATTTCTTCCCAGTTTCTAGAACAGAACTCTTTACGTCAACATTGCTTCAGTGGTTCGCAACAAACACCTAAGCTTCAATAAGGCTTTGCCATGACAGACAATTTCTCGAGCACCCAAACCATTCACAAAACCGTGATCGCCACCAAAGGTGGTGTTGTCGCGGCCCAACATCGACGCGCAGCGGAAGTCGGTGCTGCCGTGCTCGATGCAGGTGGTGATGCGGTTGATGCCGCAATTGCAACCTCCTTCGCGATCGGTGTGGTCGAGCCCTGGATGAGCGGACCCGCAGCCGGGGGTGCCATGGTGTTGTGGCGCGCAAATGAAGGTCGCGCGCGCGTTGTCAATTTTGGTTGTCGCTCTCCACGGGAACTGAATCCGGCGAACTATCCCTTGAGCGGCACGGGCAAATCCTCTGACCTATTTCCTTGGCCCTCCGTTGTCGATGATCGCAATGTGATGGGCGCAACCGCCGTCGCCGTGCCTGGCGTCGTCGCAGGGATGGATCTTGCACATCAGCACTTTGGTCGTATGCCCTGGAAAGACCTAGTGATGCCTGCTGCTGGCCTTGCCGATGAAGGCTTATTAGTCGATTGGTACACCACGCTTGTGACCGCCGCCAATGCGCGCGTCTTAAGCAAAGACCCAGATACAGCTGCGATGTTTTTAGAGCAAGGGCATTGGCCGATCGCGGGTGAATGGACATCGCTCAACGAGCGACACCTTGATCAAAAAGCTTTTGCGCAAACCTTGCGCCAAATTGCAGAAGGCGGATCAAAGGCGTTTTATCAAGGTGATATCGCGGCAAAACTCGTGAGTGATATTCGTGCGAAAGGTGGTTGCCTGAGCATGCAAGACCTCGCAGACTATCGCGCTGAATTGGTCGAACCTCTCACGATCAACTACCGCGGTGGCCGTGTGTTTGCAACACCTGGTTTAACGGGCGGCCCCACTTTCGGCAAAGCGCTCGAGCTGCTGGCAAGCGAACTCAATCCTGTCAAAGGCACACCGGGTGCGGCAACCTATACCGCCTTCGCGCGCGCGCTCGATGCTGCATTCAAGTTGCGGTTTGAGAACATGGGCGATCACGAATCCCCTAAAGCGCCTGGCTCCACCACACACTTCAGCGTCGTCGATCGTCACGGGAACATGTGTGCGGTCACGCAAACGCTACTTTCCATCTTTGGGTCACGCGTTGTGTCGCCGTCCACAGGCTTGCTCCTGAATAACGGCATCATGTGGTTTGATCCAGAGCCCGGCAAACCAAACTCGTTGGCACCCAATAAGCGATGCCTAGCAAACTACAACCCAGTCATTGGCGAAGATGTGTCAGGTCGACGCTTTGCAATTGGCGCATCGGGAGGGCGCAAGATTCTTGGCGCCGTCATGCAACTAAGTTCTTTCATTATGGATCATGGCTTAAGCCTCGAAGAAGCGTTCCACACGCCACGCATTGACGTCAGCGGCGTGGGCAAGGTCACCGCTGATCAGGCACTACCTGCCGACATACTCGCAGCTCTGGAAAAAATCTTCCCAGTCACCGCGACCCGACGCAACGTATACCCCTATGCGTTCGCCTGCCCCGCTGGAGTCATGCGGGACGGCGAACTCAATATGGGCTGTACCGAAATCATGTCTCCTTATGGCGACGCAATCACGGGCGGTTAAGCGACCAACTTAAGCAGCCACAGCGGGCAGACTAAGTTCTGCCCAACGCGCAACACGCATTAAGTGTGCATCTTGCTTGTAGGGTGCCACGAGTTGCAGGCCAATGGGCAGACCTTTTGTCGAGCGAGCGATTGGTAGCGTGATCGCTGGCAAACCCAAGAAACTCCACAGCGCACAAAACACCGGGTCGCCTGTAGAGCCTAAGCCCTCTGGTGCTGCACCAGTCGCTGGGATCGTGAGAATTGCATCGAATCCCTTAAGCTGATTCATCATGTCGTAGCGTAAGGCTTGTTGCGCTGCGCGCACTTCTAAATACTCATAGGCTGTGCGATTACGACCCTTCTTGACGAGATCTGCAATCGACTCACACAGTAACGCCGCATGATTCTTAAAGTGATCCGCGTGT
>JBILJY010000035.1:0-17346 GCA_044376975.1 Burkholderiaceae bacterium
GCAAGTCGTGATTGAACTTGCCAATAACTCCTTATTTCTTGCCCTACTGCTGACAGCTCTTGCTGGCATCGTGCTCGGCATGGGGATGCCCACCACCCCTGCATACATCGTCATGGTGTCACTGCTTGTTCCTGCTGTTATTAAGCTGGGAGTGGATGCGCCTTCTGCCCACATGTTTGCCCTCTATTTTGCAATTTTATCGGCCATTACGCCACCGGTGGCGTTAGCTGTATTTGCGGCTGCTGCGCTTGCAAAAGCCAACATGTGGGAGACGGGTTTTGCTGCCATGCGCGCCGCAGCGCCAGCCTATATTGTCCCGTTCATGTTTGTTTACGAGCCCACATTACTTCTTATCTTTAAAGACGACACGTCTTATATTACGGTTCTGTGGTCAGTGCTCACGGCCCTGATTGGCGTAATCGCCCTAGCAGGAGGATTTTTTGGCTGGCTGGTAGGGTATGCAACGATTACCCATCGGGTGCTGTTGCTGATCGCGGCCGCTTGTCTTATCAAGCCAGGACTAATCACAGATGTCATTGGCTTTGGAATAATGGCTACCGTGGCGCTTTTGCAATGGAATAACACCAAGCGGGCCACGGTGTAATAGTTAACACTAAAACTGAGGAAAACCATGCAAATTCAACGAAGAAAAGCTCTTGCAGTAGCATTCACTGCCTTCGCAGCGACAATTGGCACCCTAAGCGGTGCTGCCTATGCACAAGGCACATATCCAACCAAGGCAATTCGCCTCATTGTCCCGTACACTCCTGGCGGTGTAACCGATACAAGCGGACGACTCATTGCTGACCAAATGTCAAAGCGGCTTGGCCAACAAATCATTGTCGAAAACAAACCGGGTGCCTCAGGCAATATTGGTACCAGTCAGGTTGCCCAAGCAGATCCAGATGGCTACACCTTGTTACTCGGCTTTGACGGCACAATGGTTATTAATCCGCATGTATTTGCCTCGGTACCTTTTGATTCAGTAAAGGACTTCGCTCCTGTTGGGAAGATCGGCGATGCAGATTTGGTCATCGTTGCACATCCCTCGGTGAAGGCCAACAACGTTAAGGAACTTATTGCGCTTTCTAAGTCGGATCCCAACGGACTGAACTACGGCACATCCGGTTTAGGTAGCACACCACATATCGCTGGCGAAACGCTAAATATGAAAAGCGGCTCTAAGCTCGTACACGTCCCCTATAAGGGCGGCGGGCAAGCAATGATTGATCTTCAAGGAGGTAACATCCCTCTGGTCTTCACGGCAGTTGCCGGGGCACTCCCGCATATCAAGGCAGGTCGAATCAAAGCACTTGGTGTGCCAAGCGCAACTCGCTCACCTTCTTTGCCCGATACGCAAACATTCATCGAAGCCGGCTTACCTAATTTCTTGTTGGCCTCATGGGTTGGCATTGTGGCTCCCGCCAAAACTCCAACCGCCGTCATCACGAAGCTAAACAGTACGTTAAATGAAGTGCTGAATGATCCGGACGTCAAGAAGCGCCTTGAGGTGTTAGGCATAACAGCCACACCCGGAACGCCGAAAGCCTACGGCGATCAAATCAAAAATGATTTGGCAAGCTACGCAGCCGTAGTCAAAGCGGCAAATATCAAACCGCAATAATCTGATAATGAACAAAGGCGTGTCTTCTTGACACGCCTTTTTTTATGACTGCAACAGGAAGCGCCATGAACAAGGCAATGATTCACCTTTCGGTTCCTATTAAAGACATCGCCTCAACAATTAAGTTTTACGGTGAAATCCTTGAGTGCAAGATCTCGCGTCAGCAAGAAGACCGACTCGACATTGATTTTTTTGGACATCATCTCGTCGCACAGCTATCAGAAATTGAAGCCTCGCACACATCCATTACGATTGGGCGTGGCAACTACCCCTTAAGACACTATGGTGTGATTGTGACGCCAGCCATCTATGACAGAATGCTGACCCGCTTGCGCGAAGCAAACGTCCCGTTCGCAATGGAACCAGACAGGATATTCATTGGCACGCCGCGCGAGCAGTCCGTGTTCTTAGTGTTTGACTATTCAGGCAATGCAGTTGAGGTAAAAGGTTTGCCCGATCCATCACAAGTCTTCACATCCGCCTAAGCAAGCTGAGTGATGTGTCGCGCGAGCGCACGACACATCAGATCCGTGATCTTTAATTAATTTTGATCGAACGAATCAGCGTTGTCCATTTTTCTTCATCACGCTTAAGATTGGCTGTCACAACCTCGGGTGTCGAGGTGACCAGATTGATCCCCAATTGATTTAAACGTTGACGCAACTCATCGTCTTTCCCAAGCTCACGCATCGCTGTAGAAATACGTGTTTGCAACGCCTTATCCATGCCAGCGGGTGCAACAAGCGCAAGCCAGAAGGTTGCCTCAAAATTCTTTATTCCAGTGGCCTCATTCATCGTTGGTAAGTTTGGCAGCGTAGCAATCCGTTCTAAAGACGTTACAGCCAGGCCCTTTGTCTTATCACTTGTAACAAACGGAATGGCCTCATTTGCCGCCGAAAACATCATTTGCACTTGCCCACCAAGCAAGTCCTGCGCAGCAGGCATGCCGCCTTTGTAATGCGCAACAACCATCTTCAAGCCAAACTCACGAATAAAGTACTCCGCAGCGAGGTGATTAATCGAACCCACCCCAGAGGTCCCAATCGCATATTTGTCCGGATTCTTTTTAATCAGCTCGATAAGCTCTTTCACATTATTGACCGGCAGACTTTTGTTGACTTGCAGCACAAAAGCCGAACTCATCATCATCGACAGCGGCGTGAAGCTCTCGTAGGGCTTATAGCTCACGGTACCTTGAAGCGCTGGATTGATCACAATCGAGACGGGGGCCGCATAGAGCGTATAACCGTTTGGCTTTTGACTGGCGACGTAGGTGCTGGCTACGGTCGAGGCCGCACCCGCTTTATTCTCGATCACCATATTTGCACCAAGCTTTTTGCCTAATGCCGCAGCAATGGTACGGCTCGAGACATCACTAACGCCCCCTGCTGGGTAAGGCACAACAAACTTGACTGGCTCTTGTGGGTAGTTTGAGGCGGTTTGCGCTTGAGTGACTGCACTCGCAAACACCAAGCCTGAAGCTATCACGGCGCCAAACATCACCTGCAAAGATTTCTTATTAATCATCGTTCTCTCCCTTTTATGTTTTATAGCAAAGCGCCGCGTGCCGAAATTGGCCAAACGGCTTCCACCTTATCACCTCGAATACAAATCACTTCATCATACAAATTGACGGTCGGATCGCAATGGCCGGGAATCAACATCACCGCATCTCCGAGCTTAAGCGTCGAGTCGGCAGTGAGCTCTAGCGCGCCATGTTCATCGGAGGCCTTCAAATACTTTGCATCTTTACGTTGCCAAACAGCAGGCATTCCCGAATCGACGCTAGACGCCTTTAGCCCCGCATCGACGACTGCGCGGTTTTTCGTCGGGTGGCTCAGCACAGCGGTCTTGATAAACAGCGCGTGCTCGAAAGGCAAATCCTGTCCATCGCGCTGATTCGCTGCATAGTCGCGATCCATAAAAATATAGGAACCCGCCTGCACCTCGTTGAACACCTTCGAATTTCGCTCAAGCATGACTGAACCTGTTCCAGCACCCGTGATCCGCTCAACCTTGATACCAAGCTTTTCGATCGCCTCTTTAGTCGCTGTCGCGGTCGCGCACGTTGCCGCAATTGCGTTTTGACGCTCTTGCGGCAAACGATAGTGCTGCGCACTTCCGTGATAGCACTGCAGTCCCATAAAATTCAAGTAAGGAGCCTGGTCAATTTGATGCGCAAGCGCGACTGTCTGATCGATCGACACCGTGCCACAACGCCCCATGCCGACGTCGACCTCAATATACACATCGATTTTTACTTTGCGGTTGGCACTGGCTTGATCAAAGGCAAGCACTTGATCGGCGTGATCAACCAATACACCGATTCGAGCGCGCTCGGCCAGATCAAGCGTATGAGAAACTTTTTTAGCGCCGACCACTTGATTGGTAATCAACACATCTTGCACGCCAGCCGCGACAAACGCTGCAGCTTCGCTCACTTTCTGACAGCAGATACCCACAGCGCCATGCTTGATCTGACGTAGCGCGATATCGGGGCACTTATGACTTTTTGCATGGGGGCGCAAACGCACGCCTGTGCCCGCTAGCGCATCCTGCAAGCGCTGCAGGTTGCGCTCGAACGCATCCAAGTCCAGCACAAGCGCTGGGGTATCGATTTCATCAAAAGAGTCGCCAACATGGGCAGCTTTCCAGGGGGACATAATTAAATTCCGCTTTATGTGAATACGCACACAGAGATGCGCTTGATGTATGAATTCTAGGATACTTCTTGAGAAAACTCGGCGATACAGTTTGCATAGGAGGGGTCGCTACTGATAAAGCCCCCTTGACGCATACTCAGCTTCAATCGTTCAAACCCAACTCTAGAGATCGTTCGTTTACAAAACCACAAGCCCGCCGCCTTGTAGCGATCCATAGACTGAATGAGTATGTCTGTCGACACATGTGGGTAAAACGGCGCGACAAGCTCGGCAAGTTCCTTGCCTGTGTGGGCGTCAATCCAAGGGCCCATTTGTTCAACGGCACGAATCATTGCCTCGAACAAGTCTTTCTTTTGAGCAATGATTTTTCGGGTAGAGATAAATGTAGTGTAGGCAGTCGGGCCACGACTATTCGCGGCATGTAACACCTGACCCACACCGCTCGATACGGTCTGCGACACAAAGGGTTCAAAATACTGCGCATAATCAATCGTGCCAGTTTTAAGCGCTTCCAAATTTTCGGCCATACTGCGTTCGGCATTTACCTTGAGCGAATCAATCGCTACGTCAACATCCCGAAGATCTTGCTGCAAACAAAGCCAGGGCGTCGGCACCTCGGTGACAACACCGACCTTCTTTCCGACTAGGTCCGATAGCTGAAATTTCTTGTCTTGGGTGCGTCCAACCAAAAAGAACGGATCTTTGCCAACAACCTCGCAGAACGCAACGAGTGCATTTTCAGAGTCGGCTTCCTGATCACGTTGTTTGATCACACGTAGCGGCCCCCCCCAAACAACATCGATGTTTCCTGCGAGCATGTCTGCAATTCCACTACCTGGCGCGGCAGAATCGATTAATTCGATCTCAATCCCTTCTTGCTTAAACAGGCCTAAGGCATTGGTGGCATAAAAAGGCGCATAGAAGACGGCCCTAAAGTTTTCCGCTAATTTTATTTTCATAGATTTTCCGCAAGGGTGAAGCTACCATCTATCAAATTACATCACTGTTTTAAGTCTTTTGGAGCATGGCTTCTATGTTGAAATCTCATGATCGGTATGACTATTCAGCGATTTCGAGTCGACCAGACTACAGTTGGCCGAATGGTAAGCGCCTAGCCATCCACTTTAGCCTAAACGTCGAGCACTTTGCGTTTGGCGAAGGCATGGGTAACGACTATGCGGTTCCCCATCCTCAACCAAATTCACGCAGCTTTGCTTGGCGAGACTACGGTAACAGAGTGGGGGCCTGGAGACTTCTTGAGCTTGCTAATGACTTAGACTTCCCATATGCCTTGTTAGTCAACACCGAGCTCTACGACTACTGCCCAGAGATGATTGCCGCATTCAGTAAGCGTGGTGACGAAATCGTCGGACATGGTCGCACCAACGCAGAAAGGCAGGTCGACATGTCGCTTGAGCAAGAGCGGGCCTGTATACGTGAGGCAGCGCAAACGATTTTCAAACATGAAGGTATCGCCCCGAAGGGGTGGTTAGCGCCCTACATCTCACAAACCTACGACTCTCCAGATCTACTGAAAGAGCAGGGGTTTAAGTACATGATGGACTGGCCACTGGACGATCAACCCGTGTGGTTTCGCACCAAGCATGGGCGAATTCTTGCGATACCTTACTCCCACGATCTCAACGACTCAATTGAGTGCGTGTCTAGACGGACCCCGGCTCAGTTGTTTTGTGAGAATCTCATTGACCAATTTGATGAGATGCTTGAGGAGTCGAGCAAACGTCCCCTTGTGATGAGCATTGTGCTGCATAGCTTCATTCTTGGGCAGCCCTATCGTCTGCGTCAGCTGCGTCGTGTAATGCAACATATTCTTGCCCACCGCGACGATATCTGGCTGGCAAGACCAGGTGAAATTTATGACCATATAAATAATCTGCCTGATGGGGTTGTTCCCGGCAGTACCCTCAAGTAAGCTAGCCCTGACATTTTTATTTTTGATCTACTGGACTCTTAATATGCATCCTCGCGCCCTTTTGACACGACTCGTACGCCATACCCTTATCCTGGCGCTCCCTCTTGCTCTGACCCCACTCTCGGCACACAGCCAGGCAGCTTACCCAGACAAGCCGATCACGATGGTCGTGACAGTTCCCCCCGGCGGTGCCGCAGACTTTGTCGCGCGTACGATCGGTGAAGCGCTCTCCAAACAAGTAGGGCAATCGGTTCTGATCGAAAACAAGGCTGGAGCAAGTGGCACGATTGCGACTGCTTTCGTTGCCAAGGCACCAGCCGACGGCTATACCCTCCTTCAAGGCGCCATTTCGACGCACGGGATTGGGCCGCACTTCTATACAAAGACTCCCTATGACCCCTTCAAAGACTTCATGCCGCTGGGAGTTGTCGCGGAGTTCTCGTTAGTTCTTGCTGTCAATGCAAACTTACCTGTAAACAGTGTTCAAGATCTAATTGCCTTAGCAAAAAAGAAAAATGGACAGATGAGCTTTGCTACCCCTGGTGCAGGAAGTGCTCCGCACCTAACAGCAGAGCTGTTTATGACCGAAGCCGGCATCAAGATGCTACACGTTCCCTATAAGGGCTCGGCGCCTGCCGTGGTCGATGTTGCGAGCGGTCAGGTTGACATTATGTTCGACGGATTCCCTTCACTCATGCCTCATATCAAGAGCGGTAAGTTGCGTGCGATCGCGGCAGTGAGCCCCAAGAGAAACAGCTTGGCGCCAGACCTCCCCACTTTTGCTGAACTAGGCTTTCCAAAGATGATCTCCTCGCTTTGGTATATGCCAATGGTGCCAGCCAAGACACCCAAAGAAGTTGTGGACAAGCTCAATCAGGCCTTGATCAAGTCTCTGAATGGTACCGAGGCACAGAAACGTCTGGAGGCCGGTGGCGCCCAACTTGTCTTTGGCACACCCGCAGACTCGCAAGCCTATATGAAGAAAGAGTATGACCGCTGGGGCGCAGTCATTAAGAATGCAGGGATATCAACGAGCAACTAATAACCAAGAAACGTCTGTAGATAAAAAAGGCGTTTGACTTAAGAGTCAAACGCCTTTTTCGTGCCTTGCATATTTAGATCGCTTCGAACTTGAACCGAGTCACTTTAGCCATATTGGTACCTTCGACCCGAATCAGACTCGTCGACGCTTTACGCTCCGGCGAATGAAGGTCTCCTTCGTTGTAGACGTGCGCAACGCCTGGGACCAACTTATAGCGTTTAGTTAATTTGACCTTACCAGGCTTTTCAGCCGTTGCAGCCTCGATCAATTCGTAATCGCACATCTCTGTCTCGCCGCGCGCCTGGCCATAAATCGCCCAAGAGTGTGCATGATCATGCGGAGTAGAATTTTTAGCGCCGGGGTAATTGTGGGCTACCACGCAAAAACCGAGCTCTGGATCCTCATAAATCACTTCGCGTTCACCAACATTTGCATGAAGGTGTTTTTCAATAAACTCTTTATCTAGCAAGATCTCTTTGAGCAGGCCAGCCACTTTTTCACGTCCAGCTGGGCCTGGGTTATTTTTTAAAAAGTCGTGACACTGCCGAGAAAACTGTTCGAGTGTGTGGCCCATGGCGGGAGACTCCTTGCTCTAAGTTAAAAAACGATCACTTCATTCTACAACTGATTGCTGGGTATACTTTTGATAATGCTCAAACGCGAGACAGACTGTTTGCCTATGCACTGCGACCGTCGTCTCAATGTTCGTCCCGTATCCTCCTGCCATACAGATCATCAATGGCAGACGGCGGGTCAACGCATACGAAAACACGAGTTCGTCCCGTCTAGCTAAGCCCTGTTGAGTTAGCTTCAATCTTCCAAGCCTATCGCCCTCGTGCGGGTCTGCGCCGGCTAAAAAGATCAGGAAATCGGCCTTAAAGCGGTGCTCCAAGTTACTGAGTGCTTGTCCCAGCGCGGAAAGGTAGGTTTGGTCATCACAGGCATCGGGTAGTGCAACATCGAGATCGCTAGGCTCCTTACGGAAAGGGAAATTTTTATCCCCATGAAGCGACAGCGTAAACACGGTCGGGTCGTGACGAAAGATCGCAGCCGTCCCGTTACCTTGGTGAACATCTAAATCAATGATCGCAACCCTTCGTACCCCTAACGTACGCTGAATCACCCGAGCAGCCACCGCTGCATCATTGAACACACAAAAGCCGCTGCCTTTTTCACGATAGGCGTGATGCGTACCCCCGGCCAAGCTAACACCAACACCCGACTCAAACGCTGACTGACAGGCCGCGGTGGTCGCTCCGACGGACCGGCGCGAGCGCTCAACCATCTCTGTGCTCCATGGAAATCCGATCTCTCGCTGCTCTCTCGCATCGAGCGTGCCCGAAATCACTTTCGTTACATAGAGGGGATCATGCGCCAACAGTAACTGGGTATCGCTCGCCGCGGGCGCTTCGTGAAAGCTCAACCCAGGTACCGTACTGAGACTTTCTCGTAACAACCGGTACTTGGACATAGGGAATCGATGCCCCTGAGGCAAGGGGAGCACGAAGTGATCTGAGTAATAGACGTCCATATTCAATACGCACTCAAGAGAACTTTATTTTATATTTCTTAACGCATAACTGGCACAATAGCCCCTTAAGCTATTAGGCAAACTGTAGAGCTCCACAATGCACCGATCGTTAATTATCGTACTGTTTTGCACGGCATGGCTCACCGGATGCAGCTCTATAAAAATAGCCTATCACTACGCGCCTAACTACCTGTCCTACCGTTTAAATTCATATGTGAATCTTGACGCTCAGCAACAACAACTGCTAGACGCTGAGTTAATCGACTTTTCAAACTGGCATAGCTCGACTGCCCTACCGCAATACGCAAGCACAATGCAGGTGTGGTCGGCCCGCCTTGATAAAGCTGAGCCCTTCACGCCCGAAGAGGTCGTCGGCATGTACCAGCAAGTGCAAGAGGCGCTTTTTGCGCTGAGCATCCAAGCAGCAAAGCAACTGGCACCCATCGCCGTGAGCCTCAAGCCAACTCAAATTGCGAAACTACGCGCCCGTTTTGAAACCGAGAACAAAGAGTACGCTGATAATTATTTGAAAAACTCTGGCAGTAGTAGCACTCGCAAAAAGCATCACTCTCGTATGCTCAAGCGCTATGAAGACTGGCTCGGCTCGTTAACGGAGAAACAAAAACTGAGTTTGACTCAGCTTGCCGATCGTCGAGCAGCGTCATTTGCGCTATGGGCAAACGAGCGTCAACTTAGACAGACCGCGCTGCTTGACACACTCAATGCTCAGCGCAACAAAGAGCCGACTCAAGCCGAAACTGCCTTGACACTATATACAAGAAGCCTAGCTGAATATCGTGATCCAACACTTATTAGCCTGCAAGAAGCGCTGCGAAAGGACTGGGCTGAAACGACCGCTGCGCTATTGAACAGTATGACCCCCACTCAGAATCGGTATTTAAAAACCAAGCTAAGAGAGTACTCGGAAGATTTTGCAAGTTTGACACCAACGCGCGTAGCGCAACAAAAATAAATAATCGCTTACTTAAATTGCTTTAAATCTTGTCCACTTCACAAACGCGATTGCAGCAAAAGGCAACAGCAGGCCAAGAATTAAGCAGATCGTGAGTAACGGGCCAAGTTGCGTGTAGTCGGCAGCGACCTTGACCACGCCCGTTGACTGGTCGCGTACTTCTCGGGTCACAACATATATTTGATTTAAATACTTTGTTCCCAACTGACTCGCCGACAGCGCAAGATTCGTAAAAGAGGCCATCACTGCAAAATAGGTAGCCTTGAGATTTTCAGGTGCAGAGCGCGCAATCCATGCGAGCATGGGGATCATCGCCAACTGACCCAAGGGCGACTCAACCGCAGTATCAACCAGCGCAATAAACCGGGCGTCTACAATCCCTCCAGTCATCGCACTTGTCCAATTATGTAGCCCGTAATACATGCCGAGGGTCGGAAGCGCGAAGGTTGTGCTTAGCAGAGCCAGCATCCCAATCACGAAAGTAATTGGTCTTTCGGCCATAAACCGACGAAAAACAAACATAGCCACAAGGGATAAAACGCCTCCAACTAGCGTCAATACAGACATGAAGTACTGATCAAACTTAAGGTCATCAATCACCCACCACGCGATACTTGGCCCCGGCGTTGGTGCTGCACGAAACATAAAAATCACGAGTGCAGTGCCCACGAGGGTCATCCGCATCTCGGGCGCCAGCTCGCTCGTCATGCGAGCAATCAAATACAAGATGATCGCGAGTGACCCCACAAATATAATTTCTTGACCATACGGAAATTGACTCAATCCGATCATCAAGGTGAACAGTACGAAAACAAAACTACCGATCAAAATCGTCCAGTTAGGAGCCGTAGGCGTACCGTGCACGTTGAGAACTTGCTCGACTTGTACCCGATCTAAGCCTTTAGCTTGAAGCTGCCGGCGCGCTCGCCCCTTGACCCAAGCAGCGATCACCACGCCTAACACGGAGAGCAAGGGAATAATCAATGCCGTCCAATAGACATACAAGTAGCCTTGAACTTTTTGGGCTTCACTCATGCCCTCTACGCCAGAAAATACGTACAAGTTCACGACCGAAACTAAAAGAGAGCCGCCCACCACAGCGACGCGTCCTAATGTCTGCATCGTTGTGTGCATCAACCTTATCTTTTCAGGCTCAATTGCCACACCATCGCTATCGATCCGCGGCACCGCCTCCACCGTCATTGCATCCGCAACGGAATCCTGCAAGACGTAACCCATGGGTGCTAGCAACGCGCTAATGATGTACCAGGTATCGACCGGCAGAATCCGCTGCATGGCCTCCCGCTCACCAATCAAGCCGATCATGATTAACAAACTTGTGGCGATCAGAAGCGCGCCACTAAATAAAATTAGATTTTTGGCGCGCCAAAATAAATCAACCAGGTGGCCAAAGACCATTTTGAGAGACCAAGGAATGGCTATCCAGAAACTCAGAGAGGCCAAGACGGCGCTCGATAGGCTGAGATAGTCTTTCACAAAGAAGGTACCAACAATCGCAGTGAGGCTCGAGACACCCGCCGCTAAGTAAACCATTAGTGGTGGTAGATAGGACAGGTGAAAGTCACGACATATTCCAAATATGTGTTGGTTGGTCCAGCGAATGATGCTCGTGCGCATACCTAGCAAGCCTCAAGTGTTCGTTTGTGTCCGAGTTCGATTGTCACATAAGACTTACCCGCATACACCCATTGTTTAATTGACAGCTCGAGTTTCTTTAGCGAGAATTGGGTGAACAGTGCGATAGACACTGCAAAGCCGTCAGCAACTACGCCGTCGGCCTTGGGAGGAGCATGCTGCACAAAGTACCTTCATTTGGGCGTTCGGCCATTCTGACCGAGCCTCGGATAAGCGTATTGGGCAGGCGCCTGTCATGGTCGACTTGAAAACTCGAGCTCTACCTGGAGAATCCATGAAAAAAGCCCTAGCCCTAGCCGCAGCCGCCGTATTTATTTTCGGTGTCTCTCAACCACAAGAAGCTAAAGCGCAACGCGCGTTGGACGTTGCCAGCACCTTTCCAAAAAATATGGTTTATCTCGGCGAAGGCGCCGAGAACCTAGGCAAGCTGCTCGCCGACGTGTCAGGCGGCAAGCTGCGCATGAAAGTACACGGTGCTGGTGAACTCGTACCTGCGCTAGAAGTATTCAACGCGGTGAGCTCCGGAGCTGTCCCTGCAGGCTGGGATTGGATTGGCTACTGGGCCGGTACTGTTCCCGTAACAGGCCTAATGGGTGCTATGCCCTTTGGTCCTGGACCAGAGGTCTTTCTTGGCTGGATGTGGGAAGGTGGCGGCTTGGAGATCTTGCAAAAGGCCTACAACAAGTACAACGTGAAGGTACTTCCTTGTCACCTAACCGCGCCTGAGGCGGGTGGTTGGTTTAACAAAGAGATCAATTCGCCAGACGATTTCAAAGGTCTGAAAATGCGGATTTCTGGGCTTGGTGGCAAAGTCATCAACAAGCTCGGTGCCTCATCACAACTGATCGCTGGCGGGGAAATCTACGTTGCGCTCGAACGAGGACGAATTGAAGCTACAGAGTTCTCGCTTCCTATCATCGACAAGTCCCTCGGCTTTCAAAATATCACCAAGTACTACTACTTTCCAGGCTGGCACCAACCTGCAAGCTGGAACTCCTTGATTATCAACATGAACGTCTGGAAGAAATACTCCGAGACTGAACAAAAGCAGTTTATCGCCGCATGTAAGGCAAACGTGATTTGGTCTATGGCAGTCGCACCTGCTGCGCAAGGCCCCGTCCTCGAAGAGTTCAAAGCCAAAGGCATCAAGGTATTACGCTTCCCCGACCCCGTGCTTCAAGCCTTGCGCAAGGCATCTGCCGAAGTGCTCCAAGAAGAAGCTAAGAGTGACCCTATCTTTAAAGAAGCTCTGGATTCACTTAACGCGTATGCCAAGACCGCCAATGCTTGGATGGAATTGCAAAGTCTCCCAACAAAATAAGGTGTAACCCGTGAACACCAAGATGCACCCACTAGAGCGGTTCGGCCAAGCACTAATGCAGTTGAGTGCATGGCCGGGTCGTCTGAGTTCTTGGCTCATCCTACCCATTATTCTTTCCGTCTTGGTTGGAGTGGTGGGTGGTTTGATGCGTCTTGGTGAGCTTTTTGGTTGGGGCTTTTCAATCCCACTCTTTGGCTCACGCTTAACCATGGCGAGCTTAACCGAGCTTGAGTGGCATCTGTTGGGCGTGATTGTGATGCTCGGCGCCGCCTTTACGATGGTCGAAGAGCGTCATGTTCGCGTGGATCTGATCTACGCAAATCTTTCTGATCGAAAAAAAGTCACTATTGATCTGCTTGGCGACATATTTTTGTTACTGCCCTTTTGTGCAATCATCTTTTGGCTATCGCTTGGTTTCGTCGACCTCGCCTATCGCTCTGGCGAAAAGTCTGACTATGGCGGGCTAACGGATCGTTACCTCGTAAAAGCAATGATTCCTCTTGGTCTTGGGCTGCTATTTGCCTGCGGCTTGGGTCGGGTGATTCGTGCTGTCGGGTTCTTGCTAAGTGGCCGATCACAGCGGCGTATCGATGATTCATCAAATGCAACTTAACTAAAAAGATCAAGCGAATCATGGGCGATTACTTTCTTCCACTTGCGATGATTCTGGCACTTATTGCCGGAATTTTTACGGGTTACCCAGTCGCCTTTTTGTTAGCCGGCGTCGGCGTGGCCTTTTGCTTCTTTGGCGACATCCCTGTGTTGTTTCTGGGCACCGTTGTTTCCCGCATTTTTACGGGCACGCTTGCGAACTGGCTACTACTTGCTGTGCCGCTGTTCATTTTTATGGGCTTAATGCTCGATAAATCAGATGTCGCGCGCAAGCTCTTGCTATCGTTAGAGCGCTTATTTGCTGGCATGCGCGGAGGTATGGCGATCTCCGTGGCGCTCCTAGGAATTGTGATGGCCGCCTCAACAGGCATCGTAGGAGCCTCCGTTGTTCTGCTTGGCGTACTTTCGTTGCCAGTCATGCTGCGTCAAAAATACGACAAGGGGCTTGCAGCAGGTATCGTTTGCGCCTCAGGGACATTAGGGATTCTTATCCCACCGTCGATTATGTTGGTTCTTGTCGGAGATATTCTCCAAATATCGGTGGGCGACCTATTCATGGGTGCGCTGATCCCAGGCTTGTTGCTGGGTGCCCTCTATATAATTTACATCTTAGCTATCGCATTTTTCTTTCCACACAAAGCGCCCGCCGGTGTCGCAGATGTTGACGATAAGCGGCCACTCTGGTTTGCCTTGACTTGCGATTTGCTCGCGCCCGTCTGCCTAATCATGGGCGTGCTAGGTTCAATTATTGCAGGTATCGCAACGCCAACAGAGGCAGCTGCGATTGGTGCGGCTGGCACCATCATCATGGCTGCTGCCGCTGGAAAACTTAATTATTCTAATTTAAAAGAAGTCGTTCTTGAAACGGGAAAGACGAGCGGCATGGTCTTGTTTGTGGCGATCGGTGCAACATGCTTTTCTGTCATTTTTAAGCGCATCGGCGGCAACTCAATGATCGAGGACACGGTCAGTGCACTTTCTAGTGGCCCCTATAGCACGCTCGCCGTGGTGATGATCTTGATCTTCATTCTTGGCTTTTTTCTTGAATGGATTGAAATTAGCTTCATTGTCTTACCGCTTTTTGCACCAATTATTTCTGCGCTCGATTTTGGGCTAGGTTTAACACCTGCTCAGCAGCTGACTTGGTTCGCCATCTTGGTCGCAATAAACTTACAAACCAGCTTTTTGACTCCGCCCTTTGGCTACGCACTTTTTTACTTGAAAGGCATCGCTCCGCCCGAAATCAGCATGACAGACATCTGTAAGGCAATCGTCCCTTTCGTGATCCTTCAGTTAATTGGACTGACGCTTGCAATTATTTTCCCAAGTTTGGTTATGTGGTTGCCGATGTATCTCATTAAATAGCGGAGACAATGTTAATCTCGGTGTCATTGTTTTGATGCAGTAACACACCAAGATGGAACTATCAGCCAAACCGCCGACGGCAGAAATAATTAAGGCGTCCAAGCGGTTCGATACCGGCGTGCTGGCGCTTTCAGAGGTATCGCTCTCTATCGGCTCTGGTGAATTTGTCACCCTACTTGGCCCGTCCGGTTGCGGAAAAAGTACCATACTGCGCTTGCTCGCGGGACTGGAAATTCCAAGCGCTGGAACAGTTCATGCGCCTGCTGATGACGGCGCGCAACAATACGCAACCGCCTTTGTGTTCCAAGAGTCAACGCTAATGCCATGGGCGAGTGTCTTCAATAATGTGTGGCTGCCCCTACGCTTACAAGGATTCAGTCGATCCCATTCTCGCGCTCGCGTGGAGGCCGCTCTAAAAAGCGTAGGTCTTGAAGATTTCGCGCAAGCATTCCCAAGACAGTTGTCGGGCGGCATGAAGATGCGGGTATCCATCGCTCGAGCGCTCATCACGGAGCCAAAAATTTTGTTGATGGATGAGCCTTTTGCCGCGCTAGACGATTTATCGCGACATCGCCTAAATAACGACTTACTGCATTGGCAGCAAGAACGAAGCATCGCAACGCTCTTTGTGACTCATAATATCGCAGAAGCTGTTTTCCTAAGCAGCCGTGTTCTAGTCATGGGAGCCAGACCAGGGAGAATCGTTCAGGAAAGAGCGATTGATGAGCCTTACCCCAGGGCGTCGACCTTTCGAGACTCAGAGCGATTTTCGAATCACTGCCGTGCGCTGGCATCTGCCCTTGCGCAGCCGACACCGCTTGGCGAGGGCGGCTAATGAAGACGCTTGTCAATAGTCTCTTGCCTGCGCTCACGCTAATCGCATGCCTAGTGCTGTGGGAGCTTGGCGTCCGATGGGCTGACATCCCTGCCTACACCCTTCCAGCTCCGAGCCGCATCGGAACTACCCTCATCGACAACTGGCCCTCTCTTGCGACGAGTTGGTGGTTCACCATTAAGATCACTCTTGGTGCCTTGGCTCTCGCCTGCCTTGGCGGCGTTCTGATCGCCTCCGTATTTTCTCTTTCGCCACGACTAGAACGTGCTTTTTTTCCCATCGCTGTTGTGCTTCAAGTGACGCCCATTGTCGCGATCGCTCCTCTGATGTTGATCTATATCGACAGTACAACCGTTGCACTCTTACTGTGCGCATGGATTGTTGCTTTTTTCCCTATTCTTTCGAACACCGTGACAGGGTTACGTGCTACTGATCGAAACTTAGTGGAGCTCTTCCGGCTCTATCGCGCGAGCCCTTGGCGACGACTGACACTTCTGCGCGCACCGGCAGCTCTGCCCTACTTTTTGACTGGTTTAAAAATTTCCGGTGGATTGAGCTTGATCGGCGCTGTCACCGCTGAAATGGTGGCTGGCTCTGCAGGACGGGAAACGGGGCTTGCCTCGCGGATTCTTGAGGCAAGCTTTCGTACAGAGACGCCAAAGATGTTTGCCGCACTGGCATTGTTGGTATTAACAGGTGTGCTGGTATTTGTGTTGTTTAATATCCTTTCATTTTTTTTACTCAGAAGCTGGCACAGTTCTGAGCAAATTGACGAGCTCGATCAGAGCTCCTAGGAGTGTTTTATGGCCTTACGACTTGTGCACTCTCTTTTTTTGTCGCTCTTGCTGCTCCCAGCGGCACAAGCACAACAAGCAGTCACCTTTGCTACCAACTGGAAAGCGCAGGCAGCGCATGGTGGTTTCTATCAAGCGGTTGCCGACGGGACTTATAAGAAGCACGGCCTAGACGTGACGATTCGCCAAGGTGGCCCTCAGGTAAACAACCGTCCGCTACTACCAGCGAAACGCATTGATTTCCTAATGACCGGCAATCTGCTGCACAGCTTTGATAATGTCAAGAACGGCGTACCGGTTGTTGTGGTAGCGGCCATGTTTCAGAAGGACCCGCAAGCCTTGATGGCTCATCCGGGTCAGGGCTACGAGAACTTCGCTTCCCTGAAGAACGCCCCTACCGCATTCATTGCGAAAGATGGACAGTTCAGTTGGTGGCAATGGCTAAAAGTCGTGCATGGTTTCAAAGATGAGGCGCTCAAGCCCTACAACTACAATCTCGGCCCATTCCTTGCACAGCCCAAAACCATTCAGCAAGGCTACTCCGTCGCTGAGCCTATCTACATCAAGGAACAAGGGAAGTTTGCGCCCATCGTGCATCTATTGGCGGATCACGGCTTCTCAACTTACAGCACACTCATTGAAACGCGCACCGAAACGGTAAAAAATAATCCTGAGCTCGTCCAGCGCTTCGTAGATGCGTCGATCATCGGTTGGGTGAATTTTATGTACGGGGATCGTTCCGCTGCGAATGCCCTGATGATGAAAGACAACCCAGAAATCTCCCTCGCGGAAATAGAGGCCTCAGTGGTCCTCATGAAGCAGCAGGGCATTGTGGATTCTGGAGAGGCACAAAACCAAGGAATCGGGGCAATGTCATCCGCGCGTATTCAGGATTTTTATCAGCAGATGGTTAAGGCCGGGCTATACAAGGCCAATGAAGTCGATCTAGCTAAAGTTGCGACGACCGAGTTTGTGAACAAGCAGACTGGCGTGGCGC
>JBILJY010000194.1:0-4918 GCA_044376975.1 Burkholderiaceae bacterium
TCTCGGCTTCGCGTTCAAAATCGGCGAGAGATAGAATTTTTGCTAGTGCGGAAACTTGCGTCATGAAATGCTGCCGTTTGAATACTCAGTTTTTAGGGTGATGCGCCAGTAATTGCTGAATAACCAGATTAGCTGCTGCGAACCCCATGGAAGCTGTGACATTAACGCTAGACCCATAGCCGGCGCAAGACAGTCCTTGTAAGGGGTCGTTTTGTTGCCATGCAGCAGGCAAGATTGTGGGCTGATCCACCCAAAGCACCCGGACGCCTAACTTGGCTATACGCTTACGAGTTTGCCCTTGCGCATCTACCGCGCGCGGATACCCATGACTGCGGCGCAGCACATTACGCAAACGGGCCAACAACGCATCGTGTGTTGCCTCCACTAGGTCGCCAGTACGTAGGGCAAGAGAGTCCGTTTTACCTCCTGCGCCGCCACAAACAAGGAGAGGGGTGTTGCAAGCCTTTGCATGCAGCACCATCGCGACTTTTGCGGCCATCTGGTCGGTGCAGTCAATGACAGCATTTAACCCTGCCGGCAAACATCGCTCAACATTCTCTGGGGTTAGGAAATCATCAATGGTCGAAATCCGGCACTGAGGATTGATGGCCAGAATGCGCTCCGCCATGGCAAGTACCTTGGACTGCCCCAGCGTTTGAGTCAATGCATGCACCTGCCGGTTTACATTGGACTCGGCAATGTGATCCAGGTCTACAAGTGTTAGCGCACCGACACCGTTCCGCGCCAACGCCTCGGCCGCCCAAGAGCCAACCCCTCCTATCCCCACAACCGCCACATGCGCCGCACCCAGACATTCTAGGGTTTGCGGCCCATACAAACGCAACAAACCTGCAAACCGGCGTTCAACATCGGCTGGGGTGTCATACGTGATCTCAGTCTGCGGCAAGGACATTTACGCTCGACCTAAAGGGCAATGAATGATGCATTTTTGCATGTTCCGCGAAAAAACTTTGTTCTTGACTCGACAACACGCCGAGAGAGGAACACAATTTAGCCCTAACACCGTGAGCATGCCGTCCCCCACTCCTCCCCTCGCCAACAAACCGTCAAGTTTTGCCGGTCCCGTTGTGCTATGCCTGTTGGTCATGCTGTCGCACATCGCGATTTCCGGCGGACGCGTCGCCGTATCGCTCACGGCACTGCAATTAGGTCAAGGCACCCTCGAAGTCGGCATCCTGATCGCAGTCTTTGCCTTGCTGCCCATGCTGTTCTCTATTCAAGCTGGCCGACTCATTGATGACATCGGCCCCTGGCAACCCATGCGGGCGAGCATCATTTGTGTGGTGATCGGGACGTCGCTTCCTGTAGTTTGGCAAAGTCTGACAGGCCTCATCGTTGCAGCGACGTTTGTTGGGGTCGGACACATGACCCTACAAATAGCAGTCCAACGGCAGATGGGGCTCAGCAATGGCGAAGAACGCCTGCGTAACTTCTCCTGGCTTTCTTTGTCGATGGCTACCTCCGGGCTCATCGGACCCTTACTTGCGGGCGTATCGATCGACTACCTAGGCTATCGGTCCGTCTTTGCCTTGCTTGCAGTTGCGCCGCTAGTCGGTCTCATCGGGCTGCTCGGTATGCGGGGTTATCTCAAGGCCTCACACATCAAGTCGGCACCTGTGACACAAAAACAAAGTATCGGTGATTTGTTTAGCAGTCCCTCGCTTCGGAAAGTCTTTATCGCCAACATGTTGCTTTCAGCAGCCTGGGACACCCATACCTTTGTCGTGCCGATTTTTGGGGTGCATGTGGGGTTATCGCCCACAACCATCGGCTTGATTTTGGCCTCCTTTGCCGCGGCAACCATCGTGATCCGGCTGGCACTCCCTTGGATGATGCATCGCATTCGACCCTGGCAACTGATCAATTTCGCGCTAGTGGTCACGGGACTGAATTTTTTGCTCTACCCCTTCTTTGAGCAAGTTTGGATTCTTGTGTCGCTTTCGTTCGTATTGGGCCTTGGCTTGGGTTCGACACAGTCAAGCATTCTTGCCCTGTTGCAACAGCATGCACCAAGCGGCAGAGCGGGGGAGGCCTTCGGCCTACGTATGGCGCTAGTGAACGGTTGTCAGGTCGCGCTTCCTCTGGCCTTTGGCGCACTCGGAACGTTCATGGGGGTAATGCCACTCTTCTGGTTAACCGCGGTCGGCCTAGGTGCAGTCCGCTGGTTCACCGACGACGCTGAAAAGCACGAAAAAACTAGCACTCAAGACGCAGAACGACCTACACCACCACAAGATAGAACTTAATTAAGTTAAGGCCATGACGCGATTTGCCGATCTACCTACGCCCCCCGCAGTGAACGCCTTCGTGCGTTGGTCTGAGGAAAAAATGGCAGAATCCATTGAGACTGCGCTTCGCGACTGGACCCCAGGGTGCGATGTCTGGATTTTTGGTTATGGATCTTTAATCTGGCGCCCAGAGTTCGACTTTACAGAAAAGCGACCCGCGCAAATACAGGGCTTTCACCGGGCACTTTGCCTCTGGTCGCGCATAAACCGTGGTACCCCTGAAGTTCCAGGACTCGTTTTTGGGCTGGAGCAAAGTGGAAGCTGTCAGGGGATGGTGTTCAAGGTGGATGCTGAACGCGTTCGTTCTACCTTTTCGTCTGTCTGGAAGCGAGAAATGGGGACTGGGGCCTATCATCCAACTTGGCTCGACTGCATCACGCCAGAGGGCCCCGTAAAGGGCTTGGCTTTTGTCATTAATCAGGCCGGACCTGCCTACGTCAGTGAGCCACCTCAGGACGCCTTGGTTGAAATCATTTTGCGCGCGCGGGGAAGCTATGGCACCTGCCTCGAATACGTCACGCAAACAGCTGACGCCCTGCATTCTGCTGGCATTTACGATCAACGCCTCATGGAGTTAGTGCAATGCCTTCGGCAATTGCAACCCCGTTTCTGAACACCTGAACCCCTAAAACCCAGTGGCGTCTCAAGGCTGAGCGTTCCATGCCACGGTACACTAGAAGTCAGGCTTAGGTAGCGTTGCGCGGGCAGCGCGGCAAACCCAGCCGCCACGGAGCACCATCATGTCGATTGCAGATATTCGCCAGAGTTACGACAAGCACACCCTGCTTGAAAAAGACGCTAAAGGTTCGCCCTACGAGCAGTTTGGGGTGTGGTTTAACCAAGCGCTCGAGGACAAGGTTCCCGAGCCAACGGCAATGACGCTGGCCACGGCGAATGCACAAGGTAGACCCTCTGCACGTATTGTGCTGCTCAAGGGCTACGATGATAAAGGCTTTGTTTTTTACACAAATTATGAGTCCCGCAAGGGAAAAGACCTGCTGGCGCAGCCATGGGCGTCTCTACTGTTTTTTTGGCAGCCGCTTGAGCGTACCGTTCGAATAGAAGGCTTGATCGAAAAGGTATCCGCGCAAGAGTCTGACGAATACTTTCACAGCCGTCCGCTTGGTTCACGCCTTGGCGCCTGGGCGTCCGCGCAAAGCCAACCCACCACCATCGCAGAATTGGATGCTCGCCAACAAGCCATGACGGCCAAATACGGCGATGCGCCTCCACGGCCACCGCACTGGGGCGGCTATCGCCTAAAGCCCGAATATTTTGAATTCTGGCAAGGCCGCCCCTCACGGCTACATGACCGTCTTACTTATATTCCCTCCGGCACAACTGGCTGGACAATTGGACGGATCTCGCCCTGACATGCATGCCTCACCACCGGATTTTGACTCCACTTTTTTTAGATCTGCGCTTGGACGTTTCCCGACTGGCGTGACGGTTATTACCGCATCACTACCAGGCCAAGCTCCCGTAGGTCTGACTGCCAGTTCGTTCAATTCAGTCTCGCTAGATCCACCGCTCGTGGTTTGGAGTCTGTCACGCAACTCGTCCTCTCTTGCAACGATTCAGCAATGCAAGCGCTATGTGATTCAAGTGTTGGCATCCGATCAAATGATGATCGCGCAGCGTTTTTCAAAGGGCACGGCGGCTGAACGCTTTAATGGCGTGTCATTAATAACAACGCCTAATGGCTCACCTCGACTGCAGGCAGACTGCGCAGCCTGGTTCGAATGCTCCAATCGTAGTCAGTACGAGGAAGGTGATCACATCATTTTTGTGGGTGAAGTTGAGCACTGTGGGCGAAACGATAGCCTCCCCTTGATCTACCACGCGGGCGGCTACGATCTCACTCCCCCCGAAACAAAAAAACGTTAAACAATATGAGTACGGATATTGATTGCATCGTTGTTGGTGCTGGCGTTGTAGGACTCGCGATTGCACGCGCCCTTGCCCAGTCTGGACGCGAAGTCATGGTCGTCGAGGCCGCCGAAGGGATTGGCACAGGTACGAGTGCCCGAAACTCCGAGGTCATCCACGCTGGAATCTATTACCCAGCAGGCAGCTTGAAAGCAAAACTCTGTGTGCAAGGCAGGCACATGCTTTATGCCTACTGCGCCGAAAAAGGCGTTGCACATAAGCGCATCGGCAAACTGATTGTGGCGACCAGCGAAGAGGAAATCCCCAAACTCGATGATATTTTGAGCAAGGCCCGTGTCAATGGCGTGGACGATATGGAATTGCTCAGTGCAAGTCAGGCACAAGCGCTTGAGCCCGCCTTGTTTTGCACGGCGGCGCTATTCTCACCCTCTACAGGCATCATCGACAGCCACGGCTTGATGTTGGCCTACCAGGGTGACGCAGAAAACGCCGGTGCACAGTGCGTTTTCCATACGCCTTTGCTATCAGGAGAGGTACGCAGCGAAGGTGGGTTTAACTTGCAGTTCGGTGGCACCGATGCGATGCAGTTAAGTTGCAATGTCCTGATCAATGCCTCAGGTCTGCATGCACCGACACTCGCGCGCAAAATTCGAGGCGTACCGGAAGCGTCTATACCTACAGAGTACTTATGCAAGGGCAGCTATTTCACTTTACAAGGG
>JBILJY010000195.1:0-4904 GCA_044376975.1 Burkholderiaceae bacterium
ATAGGCCCACTCTTGGTCTTTAGAGTGAATCGTCGTGTAGACATTAAGACCGCGCGAATACACATTGTCTGGGTATACGCTAATCATCAGCTGACGTGCGAGTTCGGCAGCGTACTCGCCATGCACCGCATACCCTCCTGCAGGCGTGCCTTCTGCGGATTTGAGGATAACCGGCTGCGCCAGTGCCGTCTTGTATTCCGCATCAGTCAAGTAGCCCAGCGAATGCATGCGTCCCAATACGTAGCGTTGGCGCTGCACGGCGCGTGGCTTGTTGGCGATCGGGTTAAAGCGCGAAGGCGCTTTCGGAATTCCCGCCAGTAGCGCTGCATCGGCCGGGGTGATATCCGATAGTGATTTGCCTAGATAGGTGCGTGAGGCCGCGGCAAAACCATAGGCGCGGTGGCCGAGATAGATTTGGTTTAGATAGAGCTCAAGAATCTGGTCTTTCGACAGGCTGGCTTCAATTTTGAAGGTCAGCAGTAGCTCATAGAATTTACGCGAATACGTCTTTTCTGAGGACAGATAAAAGTTACGCGCGACCTGCATCGTGATTGTGCTGGCACCTTGTGACTTTTGCATAGAAATCAGGTTGGTCAAACCAGCCCGTACGACGCCAAGCCAGTCGATACCACCATGTTGATAAAACCGATCGTCCTCGGCCGACAGCACGGCTGATTTCATGATGTCGGGGATTTCGTTAAAGCGCAGAACGTTGCGACGCTCTTCGCCGAATTCACCGATCATCACTTTGTCAGAGGTGAAGATGCGCAGGGGGACGCGCGGACGATAGTCTGTCATCGCGTTCAAGTCTGGCAGGTTGGGCCACGCTAGCGCCATCGCCATTCCAAACAGCAAGGCGCCGCATAATGCCAGACCACCCGACAAGATGGATAGTTTCAGAAGGAACCTGACCAGAAACGAGCCCCTAGGCTTTTCGTCTGGTAGGTCGTCGTCATCGCGGGGGGGATTGGATTTGCTCATTGCGTGTAATTTTAAAGGTTTTGCGCGGGTTTGCCCCAATCTATTGGTGTCTCGGGACGGTCAATGGGATAATGTTGCTATGAGTCACGAATCCGCTCCCGAGTCGCCCCAACACAGCGAGCCCCACGCAGCCGTAGACAGCGTTGTGCCAGAGCTGCCCTTGCGCGCGCTGGGCCATGACACGCCGATTTTTTTGGTGGGCATGATGGGGGCGGGAAAAACCACGATCGGTAAGGCACTTGCTCGAGCCTTGCGACGTGATTTTCTCGATCTGGATCATGAGTTAGAAGCCCGCTGTGGTGTGCGTATTCCAGTCATCTTTGAGATCGAAGGTGAAAAAGGGTTCCGTAAGCGCGAGTGCCAGGTACTCGATGATTGCACTGTCCGTCCCGACATCGTGTTGGCAACCGGTGGTGGCGCAGTAATCGCGGCTGAAAACCGCAGTGCCTTGCGCACCCGCGGGCTGGTCGTGTACCTACGTGCCAGTGTGGACGAGCTCTTTCGACGCACGAGCCGGGATCGCAACCGTCCTTTACTGGCGACGCCTGATCCCAAGGGAACCTTGCGGTCTTTGCTCGAAGCGCGGGAACCCTTGTACCAAGAGGTCGCTGACCTAACCGTTGACACGGGCACGATGTCGGTCGGGCAGCTTGTCCTTCAGATCGTCGACCGACTCAAACAGCTCGACAAACCCATCGACCACGCCGCGCAAAGCCGGCCTGCAAACTCATCAGAGAGCATGCGGGCTGATTTTGCAGCGAGCCATACTGGTGAGAACAAACCATGCACACCGTAACCGTCGCCACACCGGGCGGAAAATATCCCATCCACATTGCTAGTGGCCGACTCAATGCCCTGGCGGAATCTATCCCGTCTGACGCGACGACCATCGCGTTAGTCACCAATCCTGTTATTCAGGGTCTGATGGGCGAACAAGTGACCAAGGTCCTGTCCGCCACCGGCAAACGCATTGTGCCGATTGTTTTGCCCGACGGCGAGGCGTACAAAAGCTGGGAAACACTGAATCTGATTTTTGATGCCATGCTCGGCGCGCAGCTTGACCGTCGCACCGTCATCGTCGCGCTTGGTGGCGGTGTCATTGGTGATATGGCCGGTTTTGCTGCCGCCGTGTACATGCGCGGTGTGCGCTTTGTTCAGGTGCCTACGACCTTGCTATCCCAGGTAGATTCTTCCGTGGGTGGCAAGACGGCGGTCAACCACCCGCTTGGCAAAAATATGATCGGTGCGTTTTATCAACCGATCGCTGTTGAAATCGATACGGACGTACTCAACACCTTGCCTGACCGTGAGATGTCCGCAGGCCTGGCTGAAGTGATCAAGTACGGCCTAATACTGGATGCAGAGTTTTTTGCCTGGTGCGAAAAAAATGTAACCGGACTGCGCGCGCGCGACCCTGTGTTGTTGGCTGACGCCATTCGTCGTTCATGTGAATACAAAGCGTGGGTCGTCTCAAAAGACGAGCGTGAAACCGGCTTGCGTGCGATTTTGAATCTGGGTCACACCTTTGGGCACGCGATCGAAGCGGGGATGGGCTACGGCCAGTGGCTACACGGCGAAGCGGTAGGCTGCGGCCTTGTGATGGCGGCTGACCTATCTGCTGAAATGTTTGGCTTTCCCGCGGCGGATGTAGAGCGCGTGCGCGCCCTGGTCGCGGCGATTGGTTGTCCGATACGTGGCCCGCGCCTAGGCGGTGTCGAAGAGTGGATGCGGTTGATGCGCGGTGATAAAAAGGCCGAAGCCGGTGAAATCAGTTTCATCATGATGCCGCAAATTGGCGAAACGATTCGTCGCGGTGCGCCAGCCGAAACCGTAGCGCGCGTGATTTTGCGCAATACAGATTAAGTCATCTCCTGGAGTAGCGATGCCGGATCCGACACTAGAGCTTGCTGCATACGCGTGTCGCCCAGAGTCAAGCCGTGGACGGCGTCACCCAGAGCCAGCACCGAGTAATCGCAGCGAGTTTCAACGCGATCGCGATCGGATTATTCACGCAGGTGCATTCCGTCGGCTGGAATACAAAACGCAGGTCTTCATCAATCACGAAGGCGACTTGTTTCGCACACGCCTGACACACTCACTCGAAGTCGCGCAGATTGCGCGCGTCTTGGCGCGCAGCCTTCACCTTAACGAAGATCTAACTGAGGCGATTGCGTTGGCGCACGACCTGGGCCACACCCCGTTTGGTCATGCTGGGCAAGATGCGCTCAACGCCTGCATGCGCGAATATGCGCCAGACGCGGGAGGGTTTGAACATAATCTTCAGAGCCTACGCGTCGTAGACGAACTCGAAGAACGCTACGCGGCCTTTAATGGACTCAATCTTTGTTTTGAAACCCGTGAAGGCGTGCTCAAGCACTGCTCGCTTACACACGCGAAACGTTTGGGGGATGTGGGTCAGCGGTTCATTGAGCGCACACAGCCCTCGCTTGAGGCACAGCTCGCGAATCTGGCGGATGAAATCGCCTATAACAATCACGATATCGATGATGGCTTGCGCTCAGGCCTGCTAACAGTCGAGCAATTACAAGCGGTGCCGATCTTTGCCCGACACTATGCGCAAGTAGAAAAAAAATGGCCTGGGCTCGCGCCACGGCGTGTGATTGCGGAAACCATTCGCAGCATGATCAACACATTGATCACCGATGTCACGCAGACAACGGCGGCCAAGCTCGCCGTCGCTGCACCCGCCGACGAAGACGCTGCGCGACGCAGCGGCGCGCTCGTGGCGTTTTCAAGCGCAGTGCGGCAAGAGGCGAATGACCTGAAGACTTTTTTGATTGAGAATCTATATCGTCATTACAAAGTGATGCGCATGACCAACAAAGCGCGTCGGATTGTGCGCGAGCTGTATAGTGCCTTTGTACACGAGCCCAGATTGTTGCCGCCCGACTATCGCCATGATGACGAGATGCGGCAGGCTCGTGCGATTGCAGATTACATTGCAGGAATGACCGATCGTTATGCGATTCGCGAGCATCACCGCCTGTTTCGCATGGGCGAACAGTTTGATTAACCAAGGAGTTTTCATGATGCGCTTCACGCAACCCATTCTTTTGGCTGCCATGTGCGCCACGCTTGGCGTCTTATCGGCTTGCTCGTCTCAGCCACCTGCGCCGATCAATAATGCGGCACCTAATGCCGCCGCTGCTCCCGTGGCGACACCTATCGCTCCCCAGCGGTCGACCGAAATCGCGCCAGTCTCGCTCGAGGCAGCCAACGCCGCCACGCAAACGACGCCACAGGCAGCGGGTGCAGCTACACCTGGAACGGGCGCGGCAGTTCTTGTGTCTGGCTCGCGCGGCAGCAACAATTCGAATCAGCTAGTGCTTGTGCAGGTTTGTCAGCCAGCGGCGTCGGGTGATCAATGTATCCTGGCCTTTGCCGATACACGTGCCGGGCAAGAGGCAAGTAGTCAGGTCACTGCGTACTTTCAGCGCACCAGCAGCCGGCCTCCGCCTAAAGTTGCAGTCGAAAGCACCTGTGCGCCAGGCTGGTTGGCGTCTGTTGTGTCTGAGCAAGGGACGGTTGAGGGCGGCGGCATCATGCAGGCTCAAGCTGCCGTGTGCGGCCATCCTTCGGCTGGCGCCGCACTCACTGCATTACTCAATGCCTGCGACGGCCAAACACAAGGGGGATGCCGACAGTCCACGCGCGTCAAAATTTCTTGGGGGCGTTGGGATGGCACGCGCCCTCCAGGACGAGAGGCTGATATCGGACGCCCTTTTGAAGCCGGCGCCTTTGCCGAAGGCCAGGCCTGCGACTCTGTCTTGCCGCTGCGCGAGTCCGGTCAGTGTGCAAGTATGTCAGCCGTGCAATTACGGCTAATTGGCTTGCCCTGATCTAGGCTGACGGGCCAGGACACGTCCGAGGTAATGGCCCGTATGGCTCTCGCTTGAGGCGGC
>JBILJY010000036.1:0-17255 GCA_044376975.1 Burkholderiaceae bacterium
GCCTAAGCCCGTTCCACCATCACGCCCAGTCACAAGTGGATGAAAAATTCGGTCTTGAATTGTCTCGGGTACGCCAGGGCCATTGTCTAGTACGGATACAACAACAGCCATGCGATGTTGTTTATGTCTCAATAAAACTTGTCGTGCGACCCGCGTCTTGATTGTGATGTGGGGCGACGCGACTTGCGCTGATCCAGTCAGTACCTGCGCAGCATTTCGCACAACATTTAATAGCGCTTGCATTAAGCGAGCAGGATCTGCACGAAACTCTGGCATCGACGCGTCGTAGTCACGTTGCAACGCGACGGTACGAAACTCGGCCCGCACAAGTGCACACACGCGCTCGCATACCTCATGGATATTGACTGACTGCCATTGCACTGGCATGCGCTGAGGCGCGGCTAAGCGATCTACCAACGCCTGCAGACGATCCGCTTCAGAAATAATGACTTGCGTGTATTCCTGCAACGCAGGGTCTGGCAATTCCGACTCGAGTAACTGCGCGGCGCCCCGCAGTCCCCCAAGCGGGTTCTTCACCTCATGCGCTAGGTTACGTAACAACTCATGTTGCGTTTCGATTTCGTCAACCAAGCGAATGCTGCGATCAACCAGCACACGCTGTTCGATATCTTTAACCTCAATGAGGGCGGCCCAAGGTCGCCCCAGAAGCGCAATCGAAGTCACGCTGACTTCAACAGAGTCTGCCCCTCTTCGAGTGTGTGCGAACTGGCGACAATCGTCCACTGCACCGGAACACGCTTGCCGGAAAGACTGCTCGAGAGCAGCATCCCGCTCAAACAAATAGGCGGCCGGCCACCCAATCAGGGAACGCCGAGACCGCCCGAACATCACTTCTGCCGCCGCATTCGCCTGTGCGACTTCGCCATTCTGGTTCAGTAACAGAACCGTCGTGGCGAGTAGATCGAAAGCTTCAACGGAGTTCATGGGTATCAGGCCGGGAGGCCCGACCCCAAATTTGTCGGCAGTTTAGAGGCTGTAGTAAAGGTCAAACTCAACAGGGTGCGTTGTCATGCGCAGACGGTTGACTTCTTGCATCTTCAAATCAACGTACGCATCAAGCATCCCGTTTGTGAACACGCCACCACGGGTCAGGAACTCGCGGTCTTTGTTCAGTTCCTCAAGCGCCTGCTCGAGCGAGCTGCACACTGTTGGGATCTTTGCATCCTCTTCGGGTGGCAAATCATACAGGTTCTTGTCTGCTGGATCGCCAGGGTGAATCTTGTTTTGCACACCATCCAGACCGGCCATCATCAGGGCCGAGAAAGCCAAGTATGGGTTAGCGAGTGGATCGGGGAAGCGCGCTTCAATGCGACGACCTTTTGGGTTGGCAACATACGGAATGCGGATCGAAGCCGAGCGGTTACGTGCCGAGTAGGCAAGCTTCACAGGTGCTTCGTAATGTGGCACCAAACGCTTGTACGAGTTCGTACCTGGGTTGGTGATTGCATTGAGTGCGCGCGCATGCTTGATTACACCGCCGATGTAGTAAAGCGCGAACTCAGACAGGCCAGCGTAACCATTACCCGAGAACAAGTTCTGGCCATCTTTCCAAATCGACTGGTGCACGTGCATGCCCGAACCGTTGTCACCGACGATTGGCTTGGGCATGAAGGTGGCTGTCTTGCCGTAGGCATGCGCAACGTTGTGAATCGTGTACTTCATGATCTGGTTCCAGTCCGCACGTGTCACGAGCGTGCTGAAGCGAGTACCGATTTCGAGCTGACCAGCGCCAGCAACTTCGTGATGGTGTACTTCAACAGGAATGCCAGCTTCTTCGAGCAACAAGCACATCTCGGAACGCATGTCCTGCATTGAATCGACAGGAGGAACGGGGAAGTAGCCGCCCTTCACTTTAGGACGGTGCGCTAAGTTGCCACCTTCAAATTCCATACCGGTTGACCATGAACCTTCTTCGGACTTGATCTTGACGTGGCAGCCGGACATGTCGTCGCCCCAGGTCACGCCATCAAACACGAAGAATTCGGGCTCTGGGCCAAAATAAGCCGTATCGCCCAAACCACTGGACTTCAGATAGGCTTCAGCGCGCTTGGCCAAAGAGCGAGGATCGCGCTCATAGCCTTTCATGTCTGACGGTTCGACCACATCACATGTCAAGATCATGGTTGACTCTTCACGGAACGGATCCATGTGCGCAGTCGCTGGATCTGGAATCAACAGCATGTCTGAAGCTTCGATGCCTTTCCAGCCAGCGATCGACGAACCGTCAAAAGCGTGACCGTCCTTGAATTTTTCTTCGCCCATTTGGCTGACAGGTACAGAGACGTGTTGCTCTTTACCCATTGTGTCCGTAAAACGGAAATCAACAAACTTGACTTCGTTTTCGGCAATCTTCTTCAGAACATCTTTAGAGGTGGTCATTATTGACTCCGGATATGAATTTAGAAGGAATGACTGACTGCTATTTTGGTTGGAACTGACAAGAAATTTTACCTTGACAGTGCCAAAGCAATTTTTGTGCCAGCAAGCAAGGCATAAAATAGCCCTGTTGCGGGGCTTTTAATTGCACTACTATAGTGCAAATGGGCGATATTTGTGCGTATTATGCACCTTTTAGGTGCTATTCAAGAAAAGACTCTTGCAACTCGTTTAGAAAACGCCACCCTAGGGGAGTTGCTTGATAACGGTCTGTTATCTCCGCTAATAGCCCTTTCTGCCTGGCTCCGGCAAGCATCTTCGCAAAACCGGCGGACGCCTGACCGCAGCGCTCGGCGTACAAGGATTGAGGCACACCTTTCCTTAGGCGCAGGGCGTTAAGCATAAACTCGAACGGCAGTTCACTGCGAGCGAGGGTACGTGATTCGGACACATGCGACCCATCGCGGCGCAGCGCCGCTTGCATCCAGACCTCGGGGTTACGCGTTCTGGCCTGCCTGAGTATTTTGTCTGGAAAAGACAATTTACCGTGAGCCCCTGGCCCTAAACCGAGGTAATCCCCAAACTCCCAGTAGTTCAGATTGTGTCGCGCTTGCGCCCCTTTTTTAGCAAAAGCGGACACCTCGTAGCGCTCAAGACCCGCCTCATTGCACAACCCCTCAATCGCCTCCTCCATTTCCACAGCAAGATCATCCTCAGGCAGTGCTGGCGGGAATTTCGCAAATACTGTGTTGGCTTCAATCGTTAACTGGTACAGCGACAAGTGTTCTGTCCCGAACGCTAACGCTTGGGTCGCATCGTGCACACACTCTTGCAGGGTCTGTTGGGGCAAGGCGAACATCAAATCCAGATTGATACGAGGCACAGCCTGTTGCGCCATGTCGATCGCGGCACGCGCTTGATCAGCATTGTGGACGCGACCAAGCGCCTTGAGTTGCCTTTCATCGAATGATTGAATCCCCAGAGAGATTCTGTTGACACCGCTACGACCATACTCTTTGAACCTATGCGCCTCCGCTGCCCCTGGGTTCGCTTCGAGAGTGATCTCAGCGTCGGGCCATACATTTAAGTGCGAACGCAACATCGACAGCAAGCGATCAATTGCGCGCTCACTCAGCAGGCTAGGCGTCCCGCCACCGATAAAGACAGTGTGAACCTGACGACCCCAGACGTCAGGCAATGCTTGCTCTAGATCAGCTTGCAGCGCATCAAGGTACAGATCTTCTGGCAGTACGGCCGCAGCTTGATGTGAATTGAAATCGCAATAGGGACATTTGCGCACACACCAAGGAACGTGGATGTAAACAGATAAAGGCGGCAAGGTCGCCAGCAGTGATCCCGCTGTGGACCCGACCAAAGGCGCTGAACCTCGCACGCCATTCGGCGTTTCTGGAACGATGGGGATAATGCGCGCCATCAGACTAGCATCCCAGTTTGCTTGAGCTGAATCACCAGCGCACGCATCGCCATGCCACGATGGCTAATACGATTTTTCTTGTCTGGTGCGAGCTCAGCGGCACAACAGGCCTCTTCTTTCAAATAAAAATAAGGATCGTAACCAAACCCATTGGCACCACGGGCCTGGTCAATAATTTCTCCTACCCAGTTCGCCTGCGCAATCACAGGCTGAGGATCGTCGGGGCGAGTAACGAGCACCAACACCGCCACATACCATGCGCGTCGATCAGTCACGCCTTGCAGCATCTTGATTAACTTCTCGTTATTGGCTGTATCCGAACGTGTACCGTCCAACACTTGCGCATAGCGAGCCGACTGCACGCCCGGCTCCCCGCCGAGCGCCTGCACGCAAAGACCAGAGTCATCTGCGAGCGCTGGCAGACCGGACAACGCACTCGCATGCCTAGCCTTGGCCAACGCATTCTCTATAAACGTGACATGAGGTTCAGGGGCATCTGGAATATTCAGGCTCTTTTGCGAAATCAGAGTCACCCCCAGAGGTGCGAAGAGCGCCTCGAACTCTTTGAGCTTTCCCGCATTTCCAGAGGCTAGGACAACCGACGACAGCATCACTCTCTCTCCTGCAAGTCTGCAAGCGGAACATCCTCGATCAACATATTGACCAAGTCGCGCGCAAAGCCTGGCAACTGATCCAATTTACGCACACAAATCTGTAGTTTTCGATCCGCCCACTCGTCAGATAGCCTGACAATCTTTATCTTTAGGCGTTGAGCATAGCGCCTCGCCACCAGCTCGGGAACCACGCCGATACCGACCCCAGCCTCAATCATGCGACATACCGCCTCAAAGCTACCCACTTCAACCCTGAAACGAAACGGATGCCCAAGCTTATCTGCTGCTTGTATTAAGAACGCATGAATCGCGCTCCACTCAGACAGCCCCACATACTCATAGCGCATTGTCTCGCCGAAGGCGACTTCGGGTCGCTCGGCGAACTCATGCTCATCAGACGTGACAAGAACCAGGCGATCCTTTCGGTAGGGCAAATACTCCAGCTCCGAGGACTCTGGACGGCCCGCGACGATGCCAATATCGGCCGACCCCTCCGACACAGCCTTGATCACCAAATAACTCAAGCGCTCGCGTAACTCAACCGTGACATCAGGGTGCGACGCGAGGTAGCGACTTAATACGGCAGGCATAAACTCGGTCATCGCCGTCGTATTCGCCAACACCTTCACCTGCCCCTTGATCCCCCGTGCGTACTCATGAATATCGCCCCGCAAATGGTCAATTTGCCTCAACACCAATCGCGCATGACGCAAAAAAGCCTCACCCGAGGGCGTCAGGGTCACACCCTGGCTATTGCGGTTAAATAGCCTCGTCCCAAAGTGGTCTTCGAGGTTTTTGACCCGATTACTGGCAGCAGGCAGCGATAAATGCGACTTTTCAGCACCCCGAGTTAGGCTACTGGCATCGCCAATATTGACGATCAGTTGCAAGTCCGTCAGGTCGAAGTGGTTTGCCATGAAGTGTGCGCCGCTTAAGCAATCAAAAAGCCCGGGTTAACCAAACAACAATAGTCAGGCGGTCCGCGCTCGGGCACAGTAACGTTTTTCGCCATACACGCCATCATAAGACAATCATGCAAACAACTCACTCAGACCAGTACCAAGACATTCGTGACGCTATCCGGGATCTCTGCAAGCAGTTTCCCGATGAGTATTTTCGCAAAATCGACGAAGCACGCGGTTACCCTGAAGAGTTCGTCAACGCCTTGACTCAAGCTGGCTGGATGGCGGCCCTTATCCCTCAAGAGTACGGTGGCTCGGGACTCGGACTCACCGAAGCCTCCGTCATTATGGAAGAGATTAACCGCTCGGGCGGCAATTCCGGCGCGTGCCATGGCCAGCTCTACAACATGGGTACCCTTTTACGCCATGGCTCAGCCGAGCAAAAAAATCTATATCTGCCAAAGATTGCGGCGGGCGAGTTACGTCTGCAGTCCATGGGCGTCACCGAGCCAACAACTGGCACCGACACCACCAAGATTAAAACGACCGCAGTTAAAAAGGGGGATCGCTACGTTATCAATGGTCAAAAGGTGTGGATTTCGCGTATCCAGCACTCGGACCTAATGATTCTGTTGGCCCGAACCACGCCACTAGACCAGGTGACAAAGAAATCTGAAGGGATGTCTATTTTTCTTGTCGATCTCCATCAGGCAATCGGACATGGCTTAACTGTGCGTCCCATTTTGAATATGGTGAACCACGAAACCAACGAGCTCTTTTTCGAGAACCTTGAGATCCCAGCCGAGAATCTCATCGGCGAGGAAGGTAAAGGGTTTAAGTACATTCTTGACGGCTTGAATGCCGAGCGCGCCTTAATTGCAGCCGAGTGTATTGGTGACGGCTACTGGTTCATCGACCGTGTGTCCAAGTATGTGAAAGACCGTATCGTTTTTGGTCGACCGATCGGCCAAAACCAAGGTGTGCAATTTCCAATTGCGCGCGCCTTTGTGAACGTCGAGGCGGCAAGCTTGATGCGTTACGAGGCGTGTCGTTTGTTCGATGCGAAACAGGCTTGTGGCACGCAAGCAAACATGGCTAAACTCCTCGCGGCGGATGCCTCTTGGGAAGCGGCGAATGCCTGCTTGCAATTCCATGGCGGCTTCGGCTTCGCGTGCGAATACGACGTTGAGCGCAAGTTCCGCGAAACACGTTTATATCAAGTCGCACCGATTTCCACCAACTTGATTCTGTCGTACGTCGCTGAACACGTACTCGGTCTTCCACGCTCGTTCTAAAGGATAAAACATGACTGCCGTTCGCTCGCCTGCCCCCACTGCTGTCTTGCACCCTAGCGCTACGCTAGCCAAGTTTGCCTCTGAACTAAAGTACTCCGACATTCCAGAGTCCGTGCGGATGCGCTGCGAAGACTTGTTTCTAGACACGATGGCCTCCATTTTGGCGGGTTCTTCTGCGCGCGCGGTCAAAGCGATGGCGAAGTACACCGCACTAATGGGGCCCTCGGAAGGCAAGTCAGAAGATTTCGTCAACCGCCGCCTGACGAATCCATTCTTTGCCGCGATGGTGAACGCGGCTGCCGCGCACGTCGTCGAGCAAGACGACGTCCACAACGGTTCCGTATTCCATCCAGCCGCCGTTGTATTTCCACCAGCACTTGCAGTGGCGCAAGCGATCGGCGCCTCAGGCGAGGAGTTTATTACCGCGTCTGTCGTGGGCTACGAAGTCGGCATTCGCGTGGGCGAGTTCCTAGGTCGTTCACATTACAAGATTTTTCACACAACGGGCACCGCTGGAACTGTGGCTGCTGCAGTAACGGTTGGGCGTCTGCTTAAACTGAATCCCGAGCAGATGCTCAATGCGATTGGCTCTGCTGGCACACAAGCGTCCGGCTTATGGGAGTTTCTGCGAGACGCGGCCGACTCAAAGCAGCTGCATACTGCGCACGCCGCGTCCACAGGGTTGAGCTCAGCCTATCTGGCCAAAGAAGGCTTCACCGGCGCGCGTCGTATTCTTGAAGGCGTTCAAGGGATGGCCGCCGGTATGTCCACGGATGCTGACCCTGCCAAACTCACAGACCGCCTTGGCGTGCGTTGGGCGTTGCCTGAAACCTCCTTCAAATACCATGCCTCGTGCCGCCACACGCACCCCGCAGCGGACGCACTGCAACACGCCATGAAGGCACATGGACTCAAAGCGGGTGACATCACGCGGGTCGTGACCCATGTGCATCAAGGGGCGATTGACGTACTAGGCCCTGTCGTCGATCCACAGACCGTTCATCAGTCCAAGTTTTCGATGGGTACCGTGTTGGCGCTGATCGCACTACGAAACTCGGCGGACTTGGCAGGCTTTGACCAGGCTCTCAAGGATGGTCAGGTTGCCTCGTTCCGCGACAAGGTCACCATGGAACTCGACGAAGAAGTCGACGCTGCCTACCCACAACGTTGGATTGGTAAGGTAACGGTCACCACCAAGGACGGACGCAGCCTTGCAGGCCGTGTAGACGAGCCAAAGGGTGACCCCGGCAACACACTGTCACGTCCGGAAATTGAAGACAAGGCCTTGCGCCTTGGAACGTATGAAGGTAATGCAACTGAAGCACAGGTTAAAAAGCTGATTCAAACTGTTTGGGCAATTAGCAAGCAGCCCGTGATGGGACGTGTTTTAGCCGATTGATGTCAATCAAGAAAAAACTCAGGAGACAACGACTATGCGTTTACAAAATAAAGTAGCAATCGTCACGGGAGCGGCGAGCGGTTTCGGCGCCGAAATCGCTCGCCATTACGTCCGTGAAGGTGCGAAAGTCGTCATCGCTGACTTAAATGAAGCCGGAGCCCAAAAGGTTGCCGCGGAAATCGGTGCCTCAGCTGTGGCGGTAAAGTGCGATGTCAGCAAACGTGTCGATATTGATCTGGCAGTCAGCACCGCCGTTCAAAAATTTGGGTCGGTCGATATTGTTGTAAACAATGCGGGCTACACCCATAAGAATCAACCGTTTTTAAACGTCGATGAAGCCATGTACGACCGATGCTTCGATGTAAACGTCAAAGCAATCTATCACATGATCAATGCGGTCGTGCCCATGATGCGTGCAAAGAAATCCGGTTGCATCATTAACGTAGGATCAACCGCCGGCATTCGCCCACGTCCCGGTTTGACTTGGTACAACGCCTCAAAAGGAGCCGCCAACCTACTATCCAAATCGCTCGCCGTCGAACTCGCAGGCGACAATATTCGGGTCAATGTGATTTGTCCGGTGATGGGTGATACTGGGATGTTGGGTGACTTTATGGGCATCCCGGACACCCCAGAAAACCGAGCAAAATTCATTGCAACGATTCCAATGGGTAGACTGAGTGTGCCGCGCGACATTGCTAATGCAGCGGTGTTCTTGGCCTCTGAGGAGGCATCTTTTTTGACGGGCCTAGAGTTACCCGTAGACGGCGGCAGAACGATCTAGCTACGCACCAGCGCCGAGTACGGCCTGTTCCAACAGGCCTACAGAATCAGCCCAAACGGGCTGATTTTTGTTTTTGCGCCAAGAGTGCGATGCCGTCTTCAGCCAACGCTAGCAAGTTGTTTAGTTCGGTGCGATCAAAGGTGTGTCCTTCTGCAGTGCCCTGCACTTCGACGTAACGCCCCGCGCCGGTCATCACGATATTCATGTCTGCATCGCAGCCAGAATCCTCTGGATAATCAAGATCCAGTACGGGCTGTCCGCCCACCATACCGACCGAAATCGCTGCGACCGAATCGATGAGCGGATTTTTTGCCAGTAATCCCTGCTTGAGCAACCCGTCCACTGCGTCCGCAACAGCGACCCACGCACCCGTAATGCTCGCGCAGCGCGTACCGCCATCCGCTTGCAAGACATCACAATCAATCTGAATCGTACGCTCACCAAGCGCTGTCATATCCATGACCGCACGTAAACTCCGACCAATCAGACGCTGAATTTCTTGAGTCCGCCCAGACTGTTTACCCTTGGCCGCCTCTCTGTCGGAGCGCGTATGGGTGGAGCGCGGCAACATGCCGTATTCAGCTGTCACCCAGCCTTGACCCTGGCCTTTTAGAAATGGAGGCACTTTTTCGAGTACGCTTGCTGTGCACAGCACTTGTGTATTGCCCATACAAATCAGAACGGACCCCTCAGCGTAGCGCGTGAATCCCCGCTGGATAGAAACGGTGCGCAACTCGTTGGCGGCACGGCCTGACGGACGCGGTTGAACGGCGGCGGTTTGATTAGTATTGATAGTTGACACGATGTGCTCTCACAAAAATCAGATAGTGGGTCGACCATGAATCACAGCAGCCATTCCCTAGGTTTACAGCGACACAGTATACGCAGCGCAGCGCACCGTGTCCTGCTCAGCGGCTTCTGTTTGTGGGTAGTCGCTGCGACCTTCACTTCGCTTGCAGCCCAGCCTCGCTCCTCAGTAACGACGCTGCCCGGGATCGCAGTCCCTGGGCCAGTAAACAACGAGACGGCGGTAGTTCGATATGACGGATCCTTTGAAATATTTCATCCCGTCGTCTCGACCGGCGGCATGGTGGCCAGCGAGCATCGGCTTGCCAGCCAAATCGGTGCCCGGATTTTGGAGCAAGGAGGCAATGCCACAGACGCGGCAGTCGCTATGGGGTTTGCGTTAGCGGTCGTCCTACCGAACGCCGGCAATCTTGGTGGCGGCGGCTTCATGCTGGTCCACGAGGCTGCACAAGCAAGAACCGTCGCCCTCGACTTTCGTGAAACGGCCCCTGCCAGCGCTCGCCCAAATCTTTTTCTTGACGCACAGGGCCAAGTCATTGCTGGCAAGTCGACCCGAACACCCTTTGCAGTTGGTGTGCCTGGATCAGTCGCCGGTCTTGCCCAGGCCGCACGCGACTACGGTAGTCTTCCGCTCGCTCAACTAGTGGCCCCGGCAATTGAGCTCGCCGAACGCGGGTTTATTGTCAGCGCAGTGCTCGAAGAGCAATTTAAATCGCACCGGGCACACCTGATTCGCTGGCCGGGCACGCGGGAAATCTTTTTTAAGCGCAAAGAACATGCACCAGCTTGTCCGCTAGAGCACTGCCCTCATGATGCACTCGAAACCTATAGTCGCGGCGATCGTCTGATTCAAAAGGACTTAGCAAATACCTTACGCCTCATCGCGCAAGCAGGCGCGAACGGGTTTTACACCGGACCCGTTGCTCAGCAGATTGTGACCGAATTGAGCAACGGCGTTGTGCCCTCACCCATGACGACGCAAGATCTAAGCAACTATCGAGTCGCGCTGCGGCAGCCCGTTCAAGGTACCTACCGCGGGCATCAGATACTTTCGATGCCCGCCCCAAGCTCGGGCGGCATACACTTGATTCAAATGCTGAACATTCTCGAACGCTACCCGCTTGCAGACTTCGGTGCTGCAAGTGCGCAGACGATTCATTTGATTGCCGAGAGTGCCAGGCTGGCCTATGCCGATCGTGCAGAATTCCTCGGAGATCCTGACTTCGTTAAGGTTCCACAACGGGGGCTGAGCGCCAAGGGCTACGCCGACCAGCTCGCTACTGGCATTAATTTAAACAAAGCGACACCAAGCAAGCTCGTACGTCCCGGTCAGCCCCAACCATTCGAGAGCGATCAAACTACCCATTTCTCGGTGATGGATCGCATGGGCAATGTCGTGAGTTGCACTTACACACTCAATTTAAATTTCGGCTCAGGGATCGTCGCACGGGGTACCGGTGTACTTCTAAACAATGAAATGGACGATTTTGTTGCAAAGCCGGGTGTCCCTAACGCCTTCGGCCTTCTGGGCGGTGATGCGAACGCGGTCGAACCAGGCAAGCGACCCCTCAGCTCAATGACTCCCGTCATTGTCCTGAAGGATGGCAACGCCTGGTTAGCGACAGGTTCGCCGGGTGGCTCAAGGATCATCACAACCGTATTACAAAATCTCATCAACATGATCGATTTCAAAATGAATATCGCTCAAGCGATCTCAACGCCTCGTGCGCATCATCAATGGATGCCCGACTATCTAAGAATCGAACGAGGCATTAGCCCTGACACCATTGCACTACTTAAGCAAATGGGGCATGACGTCAGGATCATGCCGACGATGGGGCGTGCACAAACCGTACAGCACGCGCACGGTCGCTTTTTTGGCGCCTCCGACCCTCGCAATCCTGATGGCGCAGCGATAGGAATAGAGAGAAGAAATGATTAAAAGTATGACGGGTTTCGGTAGTGCAAAAGCGGAACAGCCCTTCGGCTCAGTCACGATCGAGCTCAAAACCGTAAATAGCCGGTATTTGGATGTGCAATTTAGGATGCCTGACGAGCTGCGACTGGCAGAGCACCCCATACGCGAGCGCATCGCCAGCGGTCTTACCCGCGGCAAGATTGAAGTGCGCATCAGCTTTGCCCGCGCAGCAGGCGTTCAAGAGACAAGCTTTGCACCGGCACTGTTGCACCGTGTCGCCGAACAACTCGGACAAGCGCGCCAGTTCTTACCTGAGACTCCCACACCGACATTGCCTGAACTGCTCTCTTGGTCTGGGGCAGCGCAACAACACATTGAGCCGGAAAGCTGGGCAAAGCTCTGTCTCGATGCGCTGGAACCCGCACTGGCGCAGCTCGTAGAGGGACGCCAACGCGAGGGCCATCGATTAGCCCAGGCCATGCTTGCAACCGCCGTACAAGTACGCGCAGTGATTGAGGTCGTTCAGGCGCATATGCCTGCGCTGGTTGTCGCACATCGAGACCGGCTCGCGAACAAACTCAGGGAAACACTCCAGGTCGCTTTTCCGGCTGGATTCAGCCATATTACCGGCGCAGAACTGTCAGAACGTATCGCAAGTGAATCGAGCCTCTTCGCCATACGTATTGATGTCGCGGAAGAGCTTGCGCGCTTGACCTCACACTTGACTGAGCTTGAGTTTTTGTTGAACCCTGGCAAAACTCCATCATCCAAAAAGACGCACTCAGCAGGCAGTGCCGGGAAACGGCTTGACTTTTTATTTCAGGAGATGAACCGTGAGGCGAATACCCTCGGTTCCAAAGCAGGAAGCTTGGAGATGACACAAGCGGCTATCGATTTAAAATTACTGATCGAGCAAATGCGCGAACAGGCAATGAATATCGAATAGCCGCTCTGTCTGTGCGTATAAAACAGTGTCAGCTTAGCCTCGTCCGACAAACGGCATCGTCGTCGCCATAATCGTGACAAACTGCACGTTGGTCTCGAGTGGGTAGCTCACAATCTGTGCAACCATTTGCGCGACATGATTGACATCCATACGCGGTTCAACACGTGTTGTGCCATCAGGCTGAGGAACACCTTTGGTCATACGCTCGGTCATCGGCGTCGCAGCATTACCGATATCAATCTGTGTACAGGCGATGTTGTAATGGCGCGTGTCCAGCGAGATAGACTTAGTCAGACCAGTTACTGCATGTTTTGTGGATGTGTACCCAATCGAAAACGGGCGCGGTGCGTGTGCAGAGATCGACCCGTTATTGATAATCCGTCCGCCTTGCGGCTTCTGATCCTTCATGATCCGAATCGCAGCTTGGGCGCACAAAAACATACCGGTCAAATTAATGTTGACGATATCTTTCCAGATATCCACAGGTAAGTCTTCAATCGGTACCGGGGGGCCTCCACGCCCGGCGTTGTTAAATAAAACATCCAACCGCCCAAAGCGCTTACTTACTTCTGCAAACAGTGCGTTCACCGACGCCTCATCGCTAACATCCGTCACGACAGGGTGTAGCCGCGCACTATGTGCCCCCCCCAGACTGCGTGTTTCCTCGAGGGCGTCCGCACGACGTCCAGCAAGCAGGACCTCATAGCCCGCTGCTGCCAAAGTATGTGACACTGCACGCCCAATTCCGGAGCCCGCTCCAGTAACCACTGCAACCTTCAAGTCAGACATTATTTTCCCTTTTATACAAAAATAAGACATACCTACATGATGAGCAAAGCGACACTCGCTAGCGGCTAGGCCTTGGCTGCACCCAATTCGATCGCCGCATCTGGCTGAGCGCTCCATTCACTCCAAGAGCCGCCATAGAGCGCAGCACCGCTTAACCCCGCAAGTTCCATCGCAAGTAAGAGATGGCAAGCCGACACACCAGAGCCGCAACTCGCCACCACTTCTGTAGGTTTGCGGTCGCCGAGCAAGCGTGCGAACTCCGCGCGCAACACTTCAGGAGATTTGAGTTTCCAGTCTGTGTTCAAGTTATCCTTCGACGGGCGACTCAGCGATCCAGGGATATGCCCCGCCCTGGGATCGAGCGTTTCATTCAAGCCTTGAAATCGATCGCCCGGACGTCCATCAATAATCAATCGGTCAGCGCGACCGAGCCCGGAACGCATATTGGCCAGATCAACGGACTTGGTCAGAGCAACACCTTGCTTAAAATTTCCGCGCACGCGCGTTGCGGGCTTTGTTGGAGTGAGTTCAAAGCCAGCCTTGGTCCAGGCGTCGATCGTGCCATCCAACACCACGACCTTCGAATGCCCCACCCAACGTGCCAACCACCACAAACGCGCAGCATACGAACCACCCGGGGCATCGTAGGCCACAATTAACGTGTCCGTATTCACGCCGAGCCCAGCAAGTTGCTCGGCAAATACACGTTGATCAGGCAGGGGATGACGACCATTTGAGCCGTTTTTCTCGCCACTGAGTACGCGACCAAGATCGACGAACACCGCGCCAGGAATATGCGAGGCCTCATAGGCTCTGCGTCCCAACTCGGCATCCACCAAATCATAACGACAGTCGCAAACGAGCACTGAGGCTGGATTGCTCGCCAGTAACTTTTGCAGGTCTTCGGGTGTGATGAGATGCTGACTAGTCATAGAGGGGTCCATCCTTTTTTCTGTCATTGATAACCGTGATAGCGAGTGATGATTCTAGCGACTCTGCTATGCTTTTGTTTTGTCCTATTTTGCCATTGTCACCCATGTCCTCGGTCGCCGGAAACGTTTTTATGGTCGTGGCGCCTAGCGGCGCTGGAAAGTCCAGCTTAGTCAACGCACTGCTGGCGCAGGACAATTCGCTCTGGTTGTCCGTCTCTTGCACCACGCGCACCCCTCGCTCGGGTGAGCAGCACGGAAGAGACTACCGGTTTGTCACACACGCCGAATTTGACGCACTGCGCCATCACAACCAGTTGTTGGAGTGGGCAGAAGTTCACGGTAACTACTACGGAACGCCACGCGACCATATTGATGCAGCCTTGGCGAGGAATCAGGACGTCTTGCTTGAAATCGACTGGCAAGGTGCGCGGCAAGTCAAAAAGCTCTACCCAGACTCTCTAGGCATCTTTATTTTGCCTCCGTCCATAGAGACGCTACGCCAACGCCTGACTGCGAGAGGTCAAGATAGTCTTGAGGTTGTCGAGCGCCGTATACAAGCCGCGGCCGAAGAGATTTCTCATGCGTCAGAGTTCGAATATGTTATTATTAATCAAGACTTTAGCTTGGCACTAGCGCAACTCGCAGAGATCATACGCACAAATCGTTTGCGCTACCGCTCGCAGCAGGTACGCCATGCCGCCTTGTTCACTCAACTTGGCCTGGCGACACCCAAAGAGGTTTGAAGTCAAATCCGCATCATCTTTTTTGAAACAGGAACTCCATGGCCCGCATCACTGTTGACGATTGCCTCGATCACATCCCAAATCGCTTCAAACTCACGCTGGCCGCAACCTATCGTGCGCGCGAACTCGCACAAGGGCATGCCGCTCGCCTTGAGACCAAAGACAAGCCCTGCGTGACCGCTCTGCGCGAGATCTCTGCTGGCTTGACCGGCGTAGAAATGTTGCGCAAGGTTCCAACCTAAAACAGGCAGGTATGGCCTTTCCCGGCTTACGATACGCATCATCCGGGTTATTGGCTGCCCTAAGGGTCGGCTCACGCTTGACCCGCCGCAATGAACCTGTGGTCGCGCTAGGCACCGTCTCCGGCGCCGCGACCCCTGTTGTCACCTCCACCGAGCCAGCGATTGCCTCCATGGCCTCGCTACAAGCCTTGCTCGACGGCTATTTAGACCCCAAAGAAGTCTCTCTGGTGCGCGATGCTTATCGGTTTTCCGATCAGGCCCACCTTGGCCAGTTTCGCTCGAGTGGGTCGCCTTACATCAGCCACCCCATCTCGGTGGCAGAGATTTGCGCAGGCTGGAAGCTTGATGTCAATGCGATCCGTGCCGCACTATTGCACGATGTCATGGAAGACCAAGACATCGCCAAGCAAGAGCTACTCGAAAAATTTGGTGACGAAGTTGCAGAGCTGGTGGATGGTCTGTCCAAGCTCGACCGTTTAGAGTTTGAGAGCAAAGCGCACCAACAAGCAGAGAGCTTTCGCAAGATGCTCTTGGCCATGGCGCGCGATATTCGTATCATTCTGATTAAGCTCGCAGATCGGCTGCACAACATGCGTACGCTCGATGCAGTTTCGCCAGAAAAACGTCGACGTATCGCTACCGAAACGCTAGAGATCTATGCACCGATCGCCCACCGCTTAGGTCTAAACGCCTTGTACCGTGAGCTGCAAGACTTGTGCTTCATGGCAATTTTTCCGAACCGCTACCACGTGCTCGAGAAAGCGGTGATGGCTGCCCGTGGTAACCGCCGAGAAGTTCTAACAAAAATCGATGAGCACGTTCGCGCGGCGTTACCTGCCGCAGGAATCGAAAGCGAAGTAACAGGCCGAGAAAAAACCTTATACGGCATCTATCACAAGATGGTCGAACAAAAAAAATCGCTATCGAGTGTGTTGGATATCTATGGGTTTCGAGTGATTGTTCGGACCTTACCCGAGTGCTATATGGCGATGGGAATCTTGCATCAGCTGTACAGACCTGTACCCGGTAAATTTAAAGACTACATCGCTATTCCGAAGGCAAACGGCTATCAGTCACTTCACACGACTTTGGTGGGCCCTTACGGCACACCGATAGAATTTCAGTTCCGCACGCAGGATATGCACCAAGTTGCTGAGGAAGGCGTAGCCGCGCATTGGCTTTATAAATCTAACGCCGCCAGTATGCAGGATATACAGCAACGCACGAGTCAATCGCTGCAATCTCTGCTCGACATTCAAAGCCAAACAGGCGACTCGACCGAGTTCTTGGAACACGTAAAGGTCGATCTTTTCCCCGATGCGGTCTATGTTTTTACACCCAAGGGAAAGATTGTTTCCTTGCCGCGCGGCGCGACTCCGGTGGACTACGCATACTCTATACACACGGATGTCGGTAACCACGCAATTGGATGTTTGGTTAATGGTGAAGAAGTGCCTTTGCGCACCGAGCTGTCGAGTGGCGACACCGTGAGTATTACGACCGCCCCAGATGCACGCCCGAGTGCGCAATGGCTAAACTATGCAAGGACGGGGCGTGCCCGTTCAGAGATCCGACACTACTTGCGGACCGTGCAATACGACGAGTCCGTTGCGTTCGGTGAGAGAATGCTTGCACAGGCGTTAGGCGAGCTACAGCTCGCGATGCCCGACACGACGGATCCCATATGGGAGAAACTCGCACGGTCAAGCGGGGCAACATCGCGACAAGAAATCCTCGCTGATATTGGCTTAGGCAAACGCCTTGCCGCGGTCGTTGCGCGACGTTTCACCCCAGACCACCCGCTGATTGCAACCACTGCGGCGGCCGACGACGAAATTAGCGCAGCACGCACAACCCCGATCCTGATTCACGGCCATGAGGGCCAGGGTGTGCAACTAGCCCCTTGCTGTGGACCCTTGCCGGGCGATGAAATTATCGCGGGAATCCGCGTTGGACATGGGCTTGTTGTGCACACAGCCGAGTGCCCTGTCGCTCTTAGAGCACGCGCAAAAGAACCCGAGCGCTGGATTGATATCGCCTGGGACTCGGAAA
>JBILJY010000037.1:0-17105 GCA_044376975.1 Burkholderiaceae bacterium
GCACCAGGACCTGTTCGGGGCCGGGCTTAGGAACCGGTTCTTCGCGCAGTTCAAGTTCGGTACCGTTCGAGGTTTTGTTGATCCAGTAAGATTTCATGAGACGTGTGTTCTCCAGGTATTGAGTAAAAATGAATGAGCGCTATGAATCGCTACCAATTTACTAGACACTCGCTAGCCTCTGGTTGAACTGCTGTTCGTATTTTACTGGTGATAAGCCGTCATTATGGCTGTGACGACGAATCGGGTTATAAAACATTTCTATATAGTCAAACACGTCCTGGCGAGCTTGCTCTCGGTTCAAATATGTACGACGTTTAATTCGCTCGCGCTTGAGTAGCTGAAAAAAGCTCTCAACAACTGCGTTGTCATGACAGTTTCCGCGCCGGCTCATGCTGGCAACCAGGTTGTGCTCTTTCAAAAATCCTTGCCATTCATAGCTCGAGAATTGACTGCCCTGATCGGAGTGAACCATCACGGATTGATTCGGCTTACGCTTCCAAATCGCCATAAGTAACGCACTGATTACGAGCTCCTTGTCGATCCGGCTCTGCATCGACCAACCAACGACCTGCCTAGAAAATAGATCTAGAACAACCGCGAGATAGAACCACCCCTCGTGTGTGTGTATGTAGGTGATGTCGGTCACCCATACCTCGTTAGGTGTTTGAACATCAAACTGGCGTGCCAGATGATTGGGCGCTACGCTCGCGGGCCGACCGCTCAAGTGCCGAGGTTTGCGTCGATACCCTGTATGCGAACGCAGCCCATTAGCCTTCATCAGCCGACGGACGCGTTGCTCCCCACAGCGTTCACCCATATCTTGCAAATCATCAGAGATTTTGCGATAGCCGTACACCGTACCACTTTGAATCCAGCATTGCTTGATCTGACCCAAAAGCCTACGGTTCTCGATCGTACGCGCGGACTCCGGCACGTGCTTCCAAGCGTAAAAACCGCTCGGATGTACCTTCATGACACGGCACATCGTACGCACGGCGTACTCACTCTCATGGTCTCTGATGAATGCGTACCTCACCCGGATTCCTTGGCAAAGTACGCTGCGGCCTTTTTTAGGATGTCGCGCTCCTCTGTGACTCGCTTGAGCTGCGCCTGCAGTCGTTTAACCTCCGCGCCGTGATCTTGTTGCTGGACTCGCTTCTCGGCAGGGATGCCGTATTGCTTAATCCAGGTGTACAAGCTATGCGGAGATACCCCCAGTCGCTCTCCAACGTCCCTGACCGCAAACCCGCGTTCGGTAATCTGTCGAACCGCTTCGATCTTGAATTCTTCGGTGAATCGTTTCCTGCTCATAACACCTCCTTTATTGCCTAAATGTTAGGCTAAGAAGTGTCTACAAAACTAGTAGCGATTCAGACACTACCTACCGCTGTTGAGGTGCCCGTGGCAACTTAATCACAAAGCATGCTCCGCCATTTACCAAGTTCTGAGCTGTAATATCGCCTCCAAAATTACGAATAATATTTTTAGAAAGCCAGAGACCTATACCCGAACCCGATTCCTTGTTGCTAAAAGCAAGCTCAAAAATTTTTGACTCCTGCCCCAACTCAATTCCAGGGCCAGTGTCTTCAATAAAAATTTTTATGTGTTGAGACGTTTGGGTGGCAGAAATCTTTATTTTCTTCTGGGCGGGTTTCCCTTCAGCTAGGGATTGAATTGCATTGTTAATTAAATTTAGCAATACCTGTTGCCATTCACTTTTATTGATACTGATCTTAATGTCTGAGCTGCAAGCGAGCTCGATCATAATTCCTCGCTCGCGCATTTGCCCCCTAGCGATTTCAATCACTTCATGAATTGATTCTGATAAGTGTATGACAGACTGGTTGCTGCTTTTATTCGTCGTCAGACGTGAGACATTCTGTACGATGGTCGAGGCACGATCGATGTCCTCAAGAATGTGCCCAACCAAATTTCTGACAAAAGGCACATTTGGGGGATCGGAGGCGAGCTTTAAGTCTGCCATCTGTGCATTGATCCGAGACGCCGCAAGAGGTTGGTTGATCTCATGGGAAATTGTAGATGCCAGGGCGTTAATTGATGCTGTTCTATTGAGTTTTTGTAAAGAAAGAATCATTTCATTACGCTCGTCCAACAGTTCAGACAGTTGTATGTTCATGCTGTTTAGACGTGTATGCTCAGAAAAACCAAGGTGCAGTCGCAGCACGATATAGGCAAGATTTCTGATCGCGCCAAATAAGAACAGTCCAAACCACACAATGACATTAAGGGTCTTAATATCAAACGATTGGCCGCTATAGCCGCTAACGATAATGAGCAGTCTTAACAGATATAGCGTAGATACAAGACCAAAGACGATGGATAAGAAGTCAAAAAATAACTTGTTTTGGAACTCTTCCTTTACGCGTATGGTTCGATAGAGGCAAAAAATGTTTGCGATCGCAAAGGTGAGCGTTGTAGCGGCGGTGATGGCAGGCGTTACTTTGCCATCACTGGCTAATCTCCAGAGTTCAACCACGATAAAGAGTGCAATCGGTATGGCAAAGGTTGTCCAGCTCAGGCTGATGTTGGCTTGATTGTGGGATAGTCTTTTTAGGGACTCACTAAAAAGTAGAACGGAAAGCGCTTCTAACGAAACCATCAGACTAAAACTGATAGTTAATGGAATTTCATTACGATGAATAGTCGTAACTGTGGCGATCGATGTCAGTAAGCAACCGCAGAGCCATAACATTGCGGAGCGATCATTTCTCTTCCAGAAAAGTGTACCGATTAGCGCTGCCGATAAAAAACTTAAGGCGCTATAAAACAAGAAAAGAGTTTGAATAACGAAAGGTGTCATGTAAAAAGCTAAAAGACAGACGTTGGAAAATGCGACGAATACGAGTGTAAGGGTTGCCAAGGGTGCGGGCAAGCTCCTCGGGCTAATGTCAACTTTTAAATTGGTGGTGAGTACTTAATATGAATGGATTGCTGGCTGTTTGGAACGATTGTGATCACGGTGTGCTCGACAAGTACGAGCGCTGGTATATGAACGAGCATCTACCCGATCGCGTGGGCCTGCCTGGTGTACAACAAGGCGTTCGATATGAGACACCTAACCCTTCACCACAGACGGTATCTCCGCGCTTTTTCACGAGTTACGATCTTGATGATGTGAGCGTTTTAGAAGCACCCGCTTATCAAGCTGCGCTGCGCAATCCGACGCCGGACACCCAATTCATCATGGCGCATTTTAAAAATATGTGCCGCACGATTGCGCGGTTGGTGAGCCACGAGGGGCGCGCGGCTGGCGCATGGGTTGTGACGTTAAGGCTGGGACAACTTCAAGGTGGGGATAAGCCTAGACATGCTGATATTGATGCGTGGCGGAAGGTCTTGCATGCGAATGCACCTGCGGCGGCATGTCGTTGGCGTCTGTATGAATCGGTGTTGGCCAACCGGCTTGCGGCGCAGACGTCCTCGGTCACTGAGCCATCTCCTGAGGCTCGGTTTCGTCCGGGGAGTGACTCCGTGGCGCATGGTGTGTTGGTGATAGAGCATCTTCGCGCCGCCGATGCACATCGGACAGTTAATCAATGGATGTTGTCGCCTGAAATTCAATCCTTAATACATCCCTCGGATCGAGTGGACGAGTTTATTGAGATGGCGCGCTTAGACTCTCGCGCTTTGGCGCAGAACGGTTATTAATCCTAACAAGCTATCCTTCAACATTCAGCGAACAATACTTTTATCAACGTAAATAAACAACTGAGCGACCTATGCATAGCAAGCCAATTCAAGTGCTTTTAGTTCAGGGTGCCAATATGGAGTATTTGGGAATCCGTCAGCCCGAAATATATGGCACGATGGCTCTAGACGAATTACACGAGCAGCTTATTGCTCATGCGAATACGCTCAAGATCATGCTCGATATCAGAACAACAAATTTTGAGGGCGAAGCGATCACTTGGGCATATGAGGCTGATCGAAAAGGCTACGACGCCATGCTCATCAATCCCGCCGGTTTCACTTATGCGGGCTATGCGCTAAGAGACTGCATCAAAGCGTTACTCATGCCGACGGTGGAGGTGCACATGTCGAATATTGAGCGTCGCGGCATGAAGTCCGTCACCGCGGAGGCCTCCGTTGGCGTAATTACTGGTTTTGGGCGCGACTCTTACCTATATGGTTTGAATGCTATCGTAGATTTAGTGAAAGGCAAATCTTAAAGTCGGTGTAATTCTGCTCTTGCGCCTGTATTCGGTTGGAGGTGGCTTGATTTCAGGTTACGCTTCTTGCTCTCAACCTAGATTTTTGGAGCTGATATGTTTAGTCACGTAATGGTAGGTGCGACGGATTTGGAAGCGTCACGCAAGTTCTACGATGCGATCCTTGGCGCATTGGGTATTGCGCCGGGCGTCCTAAATCGAGATATTCGATACTTTTATCGCACACCTACGGGTGCGTTTGCCTTCACACTGCCGATTGATAACAAGCCAGCCACGGCTGCTAATGGCGGGACGATCGGCTTTGCCGCAAAGTCTCCAGAACAAGTCGATGCGTTTCATGCTGCCGGTGTTGCCAATGGCGGTACAACTTGCGAAGATCCTCCTGGCTATCGCGAAGGTCCTGCCGGCAAGCTGTACCTCGCGTATTTGCGTGATCCAATCGGTAACAAGATCTGTGCAATGTTTAGAGTGCCGAAGTAATATTTCTTAAGCGTTGTGCAGCTTTGCTGTCCAACGCGTCTAGTCCGATTGCCCAGAGCTCAAGCATACGGTGTGCAGTTGGTGCAAAGTTATCTTCGGGGGTTTTTTTTATGTAGGCAAGCACTTCGTCGGCTGTGTCGATAAGTGCCACTGCTATCTTTGCCTTCCAATCTTTTACGTTAAGTGCAGTCATCAGGCACTGCTTTGATAGTGCATCGATCGTTTGGGTTGTTAACCAGCGTTTTGAACCTCCGAAATTGATGGCCAGTCCGTCGTCTGCATCTCTAGAATTGGCAAGAGTCGGTGCATAAACAGACATGCTGAGCATGTCGTATACCGGCGCAAGTTCAGCGGTCGTAGGGTCTTCATAAAGCAGGCCAAAATTTTTCAAATGGGCGTCGCCGTTTCGCAGGGTAGATGCTAGAAGATATTGTCCAAAAAAATGATCAAATGATTTTCTCTTTTTTTCTCCGTGGCAATAAGTGCCAATAGTCTTGATCAGGCGCTCTACTGAGCCGGTGAATTTATCTTTGGCTGGCAGACCTAGCAGCGCACACATATCCTCAAATCCCAGATGCTCACCTCGGGCATTTGAATCAAAGCGCTTGATCAATAGATGTCTGCGATCGTCTGCCAGATACACTTCTGGTACGGTAAGGCTTGCTGCGCGTGCTGCCATCATCCCAAAGTATTCAAGCAATACGATATGTGGATGGTCATCGTCGTTGAGCTTAATGATCCAGTCATCGAGCGCCAGCGTAGTTCGACTCTCTTGATGATTGCTCGGACTTTTCGCGAGAAACTTTACAAGTCCGCCTGAGACGCCTGATTCTTGTAAGCGTGCACCGAGGTAATGCTTCACAAGCTGTGTCGTGTCTCCTTGAATTAGACGAGACAGAGATTCTTGTGGAGTCAGCCCGGATAGCGGCTGTCCGTGCGGTGTGACCTGGATGCGCCCCACCATGTTTTCACCGACGACCTCGAGTAGTTCGAGATCTCCAAAGCGCTCGAACCGTTTACCAAATTTTCTAACGATTAGTTCACGCAATGCGCCTTCGGGTAGGGAGATTTGAAAGACGGGGTGTAAGTCTCGGCTGATCCAGCTCTCTGTCCGCTTGGGCATGAGCAATGAAATCGGCAGGTTGTTAGGTGCGTCGGGCAAGTAGTTAAAGACATAGGTGTAGGAATTCGGCTGATCTAAAATTCCGACTAGCTGTTTGGACACGTATACGTCAAGCATCTTTAAGGGGGCCTTCAGTTATTCTGAGACGAACGCTGTTTGAAAAACAGCAGTTCGTTCTCGCGTGTGATGTCATCTAGGTCTGGCAAATGTTGTGTGTGGGCGTTGATTTGCAAGCCTAGGGCTGTACAGATTCGGCGTAGGGTGGAGAGCGTGCAGTCTCCCCCTGATTCGATCAGGACGATTGTTCGGCGAGAGACACCCGCTAGGTCGGCGACTTGTTGCTGAGTGAGTCGTTGGGATTTTCGTGTGCGAACGATGTCTTGGATGAGCGGATCCAAGACATCGTCCTTTGGTTGCATATTGGCCCTGCTTTTGATATCCATTAAGTAAATTATATATCACATATTAAATTAATTATATAAAAAAGTAACATAAATATCACTTTGTACAAGTCACTATTTGTCGGAAGGTTACCTTAGGTCGTTGTAGCCTCTGCCGTACAATCTGGCACCTTCAAAGATTGACATGACTGCCTACGCCGACGTATCCCTGTTTCCGCGCAACGCCAAGCCGCTAAGTAGCTATCGCAAGTACTGGGCGGCGCGGTTTGGTGTGGCTCCGTTTTTGCCAATGAGTCGCGATGAGATGACTCAACTCGGCTGGGATAGTTGCGACATCATTATTGTCACGGGCGATGCGTACGTCGACCATCCCAGCTTCGGTATGGCAGTGATCGGCCGTATGCTCGAAAACCAGGGTTTCAGGGTTGGTATCATCGCCCAGCCCGACTGGCAAAGCGCGGAGCCGTTCAAAGCTCTGGGTAAGCCCAATCTGTTTTTTGGTGTAACCGCTGGCAATATGGATTCGATGATCAACCGTTATACGGCTGATCGAAAAATGCGTAGTGATGATGCCTACACGGCAGGTGATGTGGGTGGTAAGCGGCCGGATCGTGCGGCGATCGTTTACACACAGCGCTGCAAAGAAGCTTATAAAGATGTGCCAATTATCTTGGGTGGCATTGAAGGATCGCTAAGACGTATCGCGCACTATGACTATTGGTCTGACAAAGTGCGCCGCTCGGTCGTCATCGACAGTAAATGTGATTTGCTCCTTTATGGCAATGCAGAGCGAGCTGTCGTTGAAATCGCGCATCGCCTCGCTGCGAAAGAACCTGTGCAACAAATCACGGATGTACGTGGCACGGCATTTTTACGACGCGATACCCCCGAGGGTTGGTTTGAAATTGACTCGACAAGCGTAGATGCACCGGGCAGGGTAGAAGCGCATGTCAATCCATACTTAATGATTAGCGAGCAGGCGCTCGAGCAAGGCGAGAGCTGCGCGCGTAACGACGAAGCGCGTGCTGTCGCTGATGCCGTAAATGCCAAGAAAAAATTAAAAGTAGGCGAAGTGCCGCTTGTGTTTGCGCCGAATCCATCCCTGCAAACTCCAGGCAAGCTCAAGGTCCCGCCGCGTGACCGCAGTGTGATTCGTTTGCCGTCCTACGAGCAAGTCAAGTCTGATCCGGTACTGTATGCACACGCAAATCGTGTGTTGCATCTTGAGACCAACCCAGGCAATGCAAGAGCCATTGTGCAGGCGCACGGTGAGGGACGCACAGCTCGCGACGTTTGGATCACGCCACCACCGATCCCGTTGACGACTGCTGAAATGGATTTGGTGTTTGATCTTCCTTATGCCCGCAGCCCTCATCCTGTTTATGCGGATGAAAACGGCAGCCACGACGGGACCACTAAGATTCCTGCCTGGGAGATGATCCGCTTTAGTGTGAACATCATGCGAGGCTGTTTTGGTGGCTGTACGTTCTGCTCGATCACGGAGCACGAAGGGCGAATCATCCAAAGCCGAAGTGAAGATTCCGTGATTCGCGAGATTGAAGACATTCGCGACAAGGTGCCTGGCTTTACCGGAGTGATTTCCGACTTGGGTGGCCCAACCGCCAACATGTACCGTATTGGTTGCAAGAGCCCAGAGATTGAATCTGCCTGCCGTAAGCCTAGTTGCGTCTACCCGGATGTTTGTCAGAATCTCAACACGGACCACAGCTCGTTGATTCATATGTACCGCCGAGCCCGCGCGGTAAAAGGCGTTAAGAAAATCCTCATCGGCTCAGGTTTGCGTTACGACCTAGCGGTGAAGTCGCCGGAGTACATTCGCGAGCTTGTGACGCATCACGTGGGTGGCTATTTAAAAATTGCACCCGAGCACACCGAGATGGGGCCTTTGTCCAAGATGATGAAGCCTGGCATCGGCAGCTACGATAAGTTCAAACAACTGTTCGATAAGTTTAGTGAGCAGGCGGGAAAAAAACAGTTTTTGGTACCGTACTTTATCGCTGCCCACCCCGGCACCAGCGACGAAGACATGATGCACTTGGCGATGTGGCTAAAGACACATGGGTTCCGTGCAGATCAGGTACAAACCTTTTATCCAAGTCCGATGGCTACAGCCACCGCGATGTACCACTCTGGGCGCAATCCACTCGGACGCGTCACGCGTACGAGTGAAACCGTTGATATCGTGCGCGGTGATCGCCGGCGTCGTTTACACAAAGCGTTTTTGCGGTATCACGATGCGAACAACTGGCCGCTGTTACGCGAGGCGCTAAAGGCGATGGGTCGTGCCGATTTGATCGGAAACGGGAAGAAACATCTCATTCCTTTCCATCAACCGCGCACAGATGGCAGCTACGTCAGCACGCGACGAAAAAATAGCACCGAAGCAACAACCGCACGACGCTCAGTGAAGCCGGGCCGTATGTTGACGCAGCATACCGGCTTACCCCCTCGCAAAAAGGCTTAATGGTTTAGTGGTTGTCGCGCGGAACTGCACTGCCACTGCATCCAACCAGAAAATCAAAATCGACGCCATCGTTCGCTTGATTGACGTGGTCGACATACAGTTTGTAGTACCCACGATTAAGCGGCGGCTTCGGCGCTTTCCACTTCAGACGCCTTGCGGCGAGCACCTCGTCGCTCACATCTAGATGAAGCCTGCGTTTTGCGACATCAAGCTCAATCATGTCGCCGGTCTCAACTAACCCCAAGACGCCACCCGCAGCGGCTTCCGGTGCAACATGCAGAACGACGGTGCCGTAGGCTGTTCCACTCATGCGAGCATCCGAGATGCGGATCATGTCGGTGATACCTTTTTTGAGAATCTTTGGGGGTAAGGGCATATTGCCAACTTCCGCCATGCCTGGATAGCCTTTCGGGCCACAGTTTTTCAGCACCATAATGCAGTGCTCATCAATATCCAGTTTGGGATTATTGATGCGCTTATGAAAGTCCTCAATGTTTTCGAATACGACTGCGCGACCTTTGTGTTTCAAAAGTTTTGGCGTGGCGGCAGAGGGTTTGATGATGGCGCCATCCGGGCATAAGTTCCCGCGCAGCACGGCAATGCCTGTATTCTTTTTGAAAGGTTTTTCCCAAGTCGTGATGACGTCTCTATTCCAGCACTCGGCTTTCTTGTTGTTATCCCAGATGGTCTTGCCGTTTACTGTCAACGCCTTTTTGTTAAGCAGACCTTGTTCACCGAGTGTGCGCAGCACGACAGGTAGACCCCCTGCATAGCAGAAGTCTTCCATTAAATACTTCCCGCTTGGCATGAGATTGAGCAAAGTGTGCACATCGCGTCCAAACTTATCCCAGTCATCGATATCAAGCTTGACGCCAATACGGCGAGCGATCGCGATCAAGTGGATGACAGCATTTGTCGAGCCACCGATTGCGGCATTAGTTCGAATGGCGTTTTCAAACGCATGGCGCGTCAAAATCTTCGAGAGCGTCAAGTCTTCTTTCACCATCTCGACGATGCGGCGACCAGACTCGCGTGCCAAGACATTACGTCGTGCGTCTACGGCAGGGTAGGTTGCATTTCCCGGCAAGGCTACACCTAGTGCTTCGACCATGCTGGCCATCGTAGAGGCCGTACCCATTACCATGCAGTGGCCATGAGAGCGATGCATACAGGACTCTGCTTCATGAAATTCGTCCACGGTCATTTTGCCTGCGCGCACATCCTCTGACATTGACCACGTGTTGGTGCCCGACCCGATATCTTGGCCACGGTATTTGCCATTGAGCATGGGCCCACCTGAAACGCCAATGGTCGGGATGTTGACACTTGAGGCGCCCATCAGAAGCGAGGGCGTGGTCTTGTCGCAACCGAAAAGTAGTACGACTCCATCAAGCGGATTCGCCCGGATCGTTTCCTCGACGTCCATGCTCGCAAGATTGCGTAGCAACATCGCTGTGGGTCGCACCAAGGTTTCGCCTAGAGACGTCACCGGAAATTCAAGGGGGAAGCCACCCGACTCAAGTATGCCTTGACGAACTTGATCCGCCAAAAGCCGAAAGTGTGAGTTGCAGGGGGTGAGCTCTGACCAGGTGTTACAGATCCCAATCACCGGACGGCCGTCAAACTGATCGTGTGGAATGCCACGATTTTTCGTCCAACTGCGGTAGAGAAAGCCGTGAACACCATCGCGTGCGAACCATTGACTAGAACGACGGGTTATTTGGGTTTTCTTGGTTGGTTTAGTCATGAGAGCTTCTCTGCGTCGATCGTGGAAATGTGAATAACCATAGCGCTGTTTATTCCTACTGGCAACGGGAGCCCAGAAAGCAAGGGATTCTACTAAGTCCCAAACTGCCTCCCCTGGTCTACCATGGCTCGATTCACTGTTACAGATGCGTTGACATTGAGTGCACAGTTCATTGCATTAATAGCTTAGGCAAATCATTACACTCGGAGATATTTATGATGAAGCGAATCGGACGTACCACCTTAATGGCTGCAAGTGTGTTGGCAATGGCGCTAGCATCTGTTTCTCAGGCTCAGACTGTTATGCGCAATAGCATTTCGGTTGCGCAAAACTCCCACCAGGGCGTAGGCGTTGACGTTCTTGCGCAGGAAGTGGAGAAGCGTACGAATGGTCGAATCATCATTAAAAACTTTTACTCTGGAAGCTTGGGTGGTGAGCGTGAGAGCATTGAGTCGGTTCAGTTAGGCACTCAAGAACTGGCCGGAACGAGCACGGGCCCGATTCCGAACTTTGTACCTGCTGTGCGCATTCTCGATATCCCATTTCTCTTCCGCGATAAGGCACATGCCCGTGCGGTGTTAGATGGCCCGATTGGTCAAGCTATGCTCAAGGAGTTTGAAAGCAAAGGTTTTAAAGCGCTGGCTTGGTCGGAAAACGGTGTGCGCCACATGACAAACAGCAAGCGTCAAGTTAACGGACCTGATGATCTGAAAGGCCTCAAGATGCGCACGATGGAAAACCCCGTGCACGTAGCGGCCTACAAGGGTTTTGGCATCATTACAACTCCGATGGCTTTCCCGGAAGTGTTTACCGCTCTGCAACAAGGTGTTGTTGATGGCCAAGAGAACCCCTTGTCCGTCATCATGGCAGCTAAATTTGAGCAAGTGCAAAAGTACATGACACTCACTGGGCACGTCTACAGCCCTGCGATTTATCTGATGAACAAGGCCGCTTTTGATAAGCTTTCTGCCGCAGACAAACAGGCGTTTCTTGACGCAGCCAAAATTGCCTCGGCGGCTCAACGTGCTCGCGTTGACCAGGATGACGCACAGGGCGTTGCCTATTTGCGTAGCAAGGGTATGACGGTTATTGAAAACGTCAATAAAGAGGCCTTTGTTGCACGTTTAGCTCCTGTATTTAAACAATTCGAGAAAGAATTTGGCAAAGACAAAATCGATGCCATTCGTAACTACAAGTAATTAAAAAATAGTTCACGCCGAGCGAACGGTACAGGCGCGACACTTAGGTGACGCGCCTGTGTTCATTTAAAGGTTGATATGAAAAGCATTCTGCGGACGTTTGAGCGTGTCACGACGCAAGTCTCTCTTATCGTTGCGTGCTGCATGATGGCCATCGCTGCTTCCTTGGGGTTGTTTCAAGTGATCATGCGCTTTGTCCTTGAAATTCCAGCAGAGTGGACAGAAGTGTTGATCCGCTTCAGTTTGATTTGGATGGTTTTCATGGGGGTCCCCTACGCGTTCCGAGTCGGTGCAATGGTGAGCGTCGATGTCTTGTATCGCTGGGCGGGCCCGCGTGGCAAAAGAGTCTTTGATGTAGTGACGACTATCGCGTCCTTGACGCTTGTCGCGGTCATTATTTGGTGGGGATGGGATTATGCAAACCGCGGCAAGATGCAAACGGTGATTGGTCTTGAGGGTATCTCAATGTTTTGGGCCTACCTCGCTCTGCCAGTGGGAGGCCTATTTTGCATACCAGCAATCCTTGCACATTTTTTTAGTCCACAGCGTAGCGAATTGGAGAATGCACAATGAGCATCGCCATGTTGATTACGATGTTGTTGTGTTTTGCATTAACAGTTTCCGTGGCTGTCTCAATCGGCCTGGCTGCAATCTTGGGGATACAGCTCGGTAACGTAAACATGCTTGTTGCGGTCAAGGAAATGTTTAACTCCTTGAACAAATTTCCTTTAGCGGCCATCCCTTTCTTTATCTTGGCCGGTAATTTGATGGAGACAGGTGGTATTTCACGCCGTCTGGTGGAGTTTGCAAAAAGTATTGTGGGAGGCGTGCAAGGCGGTCTGCCTATGACTTGCGTGCTGACCTGTATGATTTTTGCTGCGGTCTCTGGCTCAAGCGTCGCAACGACCTTTGCGATCGGTGCTATTTTGATTCCCGCGCTAGTTAAACACGGATACCCGTCCAATTATGCTGCTGCGTTGCAGGCAACGAGTGCAGAGCTGGGGGTCATTATTCCGCCTTCAATACCGATGATTTTGTATGGGGTCGCAGCTGAAGTTTCGATTGGAGAACTCTTTATTGCAGGTTTTGGGCCAGGGATATTTATTGGTGTAAGCCTCATGGCTTTCGTTCATATCTACTGCCGCATCAAAGGCTGGGGCAAGAATGACGGCGATGGTCGACTCGCTTTTGGCAAGGCGACGATACAGGCGGGATGGGCGTTGCTAATGCCAATCATTATTCTGGGGGGCATTTATGGTGGAGTATTTACACCGACCGAAGCTTCTGCCGTTGCTGTTTTCTACGCACTATTCATTGGTATCGTGATGTATCGTGAGATCAAGCCGCGCGATATCTTTCCCATATTAAAGAAGTCGGTTGTATCAAGCGCAGTGATAATGTTCATTATCGCAAACGCCGGTTTGTTTGCATTTCTATTGACACGTGCAGGTGTACCAGATGCGATTGGTCGTTGGCTTGAGGCTGTCCTGGAATCACCGGCCATGTTTCTGTTGGGCGTCAATATCGCATTGTTTATTATCGGGATGTTCATTGAAACCGGTGCAGCGATTATTGTCCTCGCTCCGATCTTGGCACCTGTTGGGATGTACTTTGGCATCGATCCGGTCCATTTCGGTATGGTGATGGTGGTCAATTTGGCCCTAGGTATGATCACACCACCTTTTGGCGTGAATTTGTTTGCGGCATGCACGGTTGCGCGCCTTTCGCTTGATCAGGTGATTGGTCGTCTTTGGCCTTTCGTTGCGGTGATTCTATGCTGCCTGATGGTCATCACGTATGTGCCTGCGCTATCACTCACGCTCAGAGACTTGTTATATAGATAGTGTTTTGACCACGCTGAAGCTCGACCTGGCGAGCAGTTGTAGATGTCCGAAGTTTGTTGAGCACAAATTTCTTTGGCTCTTAAGGTCTTATTTTTGCACTCTTGATTTATCCGTTGTTGAAATTAGTGCAGCAGCTTTTTGTCGAATCGTTCTTCGCTCTATTATCGCGACAGCACAACGCCTCACGAGTTGAGATAAAACCCCCAAGGATTTTCCGGACTGTATTTTAGAATTTGTCCGAGCAATAGTTCTCAGTGCGAATGTCTCTGCACTCAGTGCCATTAGCTCATACAGATATCGCAGATTTCTGTAAATTTCGGCTAATAGAAAGATAGCAAGGCCAATAAAAAGATATTTGTCGATCAACACGGCGAGGGTTGGCGGAAAATTTCGATAAAGCCATGGCGTCCCTGCTTTTTGAAAATTTTGAACGCTTTCGTGCATCACCCCATTAGCGCCTGCAAAGATTGGGAACTCTCCGGACTTGTTTACAAGAGTCTGTCCGTAGTGCAGATTTTCAAAGCTTTCCAATAAAGAGAATAGAAGCGACTTATCGATAGAATTATTCGCGATGACTTCGACTCTGCCTGCCAGTAAGTCAGTGGGTTGATGGGGAATATTTTGTAAGATGTCAAAACCACCTAGAGGCAGCACAACGGCGTCGAGGTCTTTAAGTTTTGCGAGGATCCCGCGTATATGGTGATAAGAATACAGGCTGAGCTTATCGTCGCGTGCCAAGTCCTCTACGGCGGCACTATCGGCTGCCAACATGACAAAGCCAGCGAAGTATTCGCCTTGTTTGAGCTTTTGCACCATGTCTGAAAAAGGTACAAAATCGATCGGCGTATTCTGTGGATTGATTCCATAAAGATCAAGAACAGCAAGCGCATAGTGTGTACTTAGACTGGTCTTTGGTGGCAATACAATTTTGCTTCCCTTTAGAGATGAGAGACTGACCAATTGACCTAAGCTATTTTGGTAAAAGAGAAAGAGTGGCTGCATCCCAATTACGCTAAGTGTTCGTACCTGACTAAACTTGGAATGATCAAAAGAGCCGATCATAAAACTGATGGTGTTGCGTGTACTTGTCGAATTCACCTGTTGAGCTAGTTCAGCTGTGTTTGTAACTGGCTCGAGCTCGACTTTAAATCCGCGTTGCTCAAGCACCTTTTTATAGTCGAGTGCCGTCTTATAAAAGCTACCACCCACGGGCCCGGTCAAGATTTTGACTTTATCCGAGGGCAGCGATTGGTAGACATCGTTGGCCAAGAAGGAAATAGCCAGGATAGCAAGCAATGTAAAAACGATCCGTAAATACGCAGTTTTCATATGAACAGATTTTTATCAGGGTTCAAGATTGTGATCCTTCCAAAGTTGATATACCGAAGCAACTTGCGCCGATGTAAGGGGAAGAAAACTCTCACGTCGAGTGATAACGTCGCCGCTCACGAATGCCTCTCGAAAGAAGGCAGTGACGATCCGGGATCGCTCGAGGTGGACGGGTCGGGAAGACAGCAGGGCATGAACGCCAATACGCAGTGGCCACTCCTCGTGCGCATTTGTGATGTTGTCCAATGAGATATATGTATTGCTTGAGCTTGGAAGTTGTATCGTCGTTAACGCAAACTGTGACGCATAGCTAGCTTGCATATAGCCAATGGCCCCTGGGGTCTGTTGAACGCCGGCGGCTATTCGATGGTTGTCGCCTGCATAAAGTCCGTATTCCCAAGACGGTCTGTCTGTTTCCCCAATATGTTGTCTCCAGTGTGCGCTGTGCTTATTGAGGTAGCGGCTCCAGGCTAAAGATGTGCCAGAGCTTCCTCCTCGCGAAAAAGGTGTAATTGATAAAGCGGGCATTTCTGTTTCTGGGTTTAAGGCTTGGATCGTCGGATCCCGCCACCAGCGAATCTTGCCGAGATAAATCTCTGCGAGTATTTCAGGGCTTAGACGTACGGCACCTTGCCTGATGCGAGGCAAATTTGCTGCCGCAACGACCAAACCTGAGGCCACTGGGAACTGTATCAATCCATGCTTCGTTAGATTTTCGCGAGACAAGAGGATCTCGGTTGAGCCAAAGTCTGCTGACCCTTGAACGATGGCTTGGAGAGCTCCACCGGACCCAATGGGGAAGTACTCCAAGAGAAAGTTATTTTTGAAATGCTCAGCCCACACGCGATAAAGCACGGAAGGCATCGAAGCACCAGCACCTCGCAGGCGTTTTTGTGACGCAGTTAGAGCGCTTGCCAGTGTTGCGCCTGTTGTTTGAGTCGCCGACATTGAGAGTAGAGCAAGCGCGGACGCTTTAAGTAGGGCTCTTCTGCATCTCATAAATAAACGTAGGTAGATTTTTGATGAACAACAATAGCAGGAAATCATGATGACTATGATGAATTAAAAGCTTTATTTAGGATTGCATTAACAAAGGGAATTTGCGCTACTTTGTCGGTTGCGTCTAAAAAAAGGAAGTTTCATGTCCATGCTAGTCAAGTCAGCACTTGCACTCATATTCGCGTTCTGTGGCACACATGCGACGGCGCAAGCCGTCTCGAAAGAGCCGATCCGTCTTGTCGTCGGCTTTGCACCGGGCGGCCCATCCGATATCGCTGGTCGTATCGCGGCCGAGATTTTGAGTGCCAAGCTAGGTGTCTCGGTCGTTGTTGAAAACAAAGCTGGAGCAAGTGGCGCGATCGCAGCCGATGCTGTCGCTAACGCAAAGCCAGATGGCAATACTTTGCTGGTGAACGTAACGGCCGACATTGTGAATCCCGTTATCAATCGCGATCCAAAAAACTTTATTACTACTCGGTTTGCTCCTGTCGCTTTAATTGCAACTGCGCCCAACGTGTTGGTCGTGCATCCTAGTCTTCCCGTTAAGACAGCAAAAGAGCTAGTCGAATTCATGCGCAGTCAGAAGGCGGATAATTCTCTTAGTTACGCCTCGGCAGGTCTGGGTACAGTTAGCCATCTGTCTGGTGTCTTGTTCACAAGCGCATCCGGTGCTTCGTTGATTCATGTCCCTTACAAAGGGACTGCGGCTGCGCAAGTTGACTTACTCGCAGGTCGTGTGCAGATTATGTTTGATAGCTTAAGTAGTGGGCTCGTCAACGCCAAGTCCGGAAAAGTAAAAGCACTTGCGGTGACATCGCCAAAACGCTGGCCAATGGCCCCGGATTTGCCGACACTGGAAGAGAGTGGTTTGCCCGAAACAGATATGATGGCCGTGTTTGGATTGCTTGCGCCTGCAGGCACGCCGAAGGCGGTGGTCGATAAGCTATCGGGTGCGTTACTAGAGGGCCTTCGGACACCTGAGATGCGCGCGCGTATCAATCAAATAGGTGCAGAGCCAGGGGACTGGAGCCCCGAGGCTTACCGCGCCTATTTAGCGAAACAAGTTGAGCGCTGGGAGAAACTCGCTGCGCAAGGAAAGTTCGCTGTGAAGAACTGAGAGTTAGGTTGATATACCTAATTCACCTTAACATTTGCTTGCTTAGCGACCATTCCCCACTTTGCAATTTCGGCTTTCACATACTTTGAAAACTCCTCGGGAGTGCTGCCGACAGGTGTTGCCGAAATTGCTGCAAAGCGCTCCTTGATTTCTGGTGTTTTTAGAATTGCAATGGTCGCGTCAGCGAGGCG
>JBILJY010000196.1:0-4854 GCA_044376975.1 Burkholderiaceae bacterium
CTTTCGCAACGACTCGGGCAAGACCCAAGATGCCATGCTTGGCAGCCACATAGGCTGACTTCAAGCGCGAGGCCTCATGTGAGTGCACCGAGCCCATGTAAATGATCGAACCACCGCGCCCAGCCGCATACATATGCTTGAGCGCGGCTTTGGTGGTTAAGAAGGAGCCGTCTAAGTGAATCGACACGACTTTCTTCCATTCGGCATACGGAAAGTCTTCCACGGGATGCACGATCTGTATGCCAGCGTTTGCAACCAAGATATCGATACTGCCAAATTGTTTAACGGTCTGATCGATACCCGCATTCACAGCGGCTTCATCTGTCACGTCCATCACGACGCCCATGGCCTTGCCGCCTGCTTCAATGATTTGGGTCGCGACAGCGTCTGCAGCGGATTGATTCAGATCCGCAATCACAACCGCTGCACCTTTTTGTGCGAGGGTGAGGGCGGCTTGGCGGCCGATACCGCTGGCAGCACCAGTGACTAACGCGACTTTGCCTTTGAGGGACATATCATTTTCCTTATGAGATAACGAAGAGAACATTTAAAGTGCAGCAGGTTTTAAGTGTTGATGAATGACGGACATCTCTTGGTCGATTGCAGCGACCGTATTATGTAATTGTGTCATGGGATAGCTGAGCGCGGGCTGACTACCGTCGCTCACGATTGTAGGTAGTGGTGGCAGATAGCCGCTTCGATGGGCTTCCAGAAAAGGAACAAGTGCCAGAAGATGATCTGTCATCGCGCTTGGCGCTTCAGGGGCCGTCGCGAGCGTGTGGACCACGGTTGCAATCTGAGACGCGAGCGTATGGTTTTGGATCATCAGGTTATTGAATTCGACCGCGTGCCATTGGCGCGAGTTTGGCTCGAGCATCATCCGGTAAAACGCATCGGCTAGATTGCTCAGCGCAACATAGGCGTTTTTACGTGATAATCGCCAGGCTAAGTCGGCGTGCTTAACCTGCTCATTTAAAGGATTCTTCCCTGCTTGTTGAAACGCCGCGACATACTTCAACCCGGCACGTAAATACTCTCGGTTTGCTGAGATCGCTGCACGGGTGAGCGACGGCATAAACTGCGCTTCCCACCAAGGCAAGAAGTAACTGCAGCCAAACGAGATGACTGAACCGATGAGGGTATCTAGGGCGCGATCACCGATGACAGTTGCTGCCGTAGGATCGACAAAGTGGAAGGCCAGTAACACGGCGTTTGTGTTGAAGACTGACGCGACCATGTAGTTGATCTGTAGCATGCTGCCACCGATGATGGTGGACAGCACCATGATCAGGAGTAGCCAAGAGTTGTTCAGGTTGGCAAACATAATTCCAAGCGCGATGGCACAACCCAACAGTGTGCCCACCAAACGCCAGCCATTACGTTGGCGCGTCAGCGCAAAGCCCGGTTTCATGATGATGAGGACGGTCAGCAGGATCCAATAGCCTTGCTTCGCGAGCTGCGGCACGAGCGTCCAGACTGTCATGGCGACACCGGCCGCAAGAGCGACGCGCAAGGCATATCTGCAAATCGGGGAGTCCAGACGCAGATTGCTGGTGATCATGCGTAAGCGATAGTGCTCACGCGATAGAAACTGACTGAGCGACTGATCGAGTATGACCGATTCCAAGGGCTTGGCATTCGGCTTACGCTGGGTGGCTTCGATCATTCTCTCAATGATGTCAGCGCTGTGGCGCAAGCGGCGCAGGATTTCAATGCATAAGTTGTAGGCGTTGGGATCGCGTTGTGCAAACCCGTTGCGTGTCATTTGTTCGATTTCATATTCCAACGCGCGTAGTTCTGCTTTCACGCTACTACGATGGGAGGCTGCCGCCTCTCTTGAGACCGACAAGGCGATGTAGTCGAGATCGATCGACATCTTGCGTAAGGCATCACGCATGAATAGCAGCGCATCGGAATCGCCTAGTTTTTCTCTCAGCAGTGCGTAATCTGTGCGTGTGGCGACCAGTGTTTCAAGGATATCGATCATCTCGATAAACAGATTCCACAACATGATCCGCTTGGAGTCTGTGATGAGGCCCGCTTTAGCTAGCCCACGCAAGACCATGTCACGCGCCGCTTGGTGTTTGTCTGTCATGCTTGATTGGCAGGCCACCAGTTTGCGATAACTGTCCTCGAGGTCTCGACCGCAGTCATACATATCGGCGCGCCGGCCGACATAATCGGCGGTCGCGAAGAGTGCAACCGATAAGGCCTGCTCTTTTTCTCGCACATGCATCACACGGCTCAACGAATAGCTAAACAAGGTGTAAAAAAGGCCGCCAGCGAAAGAGGTCAGTGTGTGTAGCCAGACCTCATTGGTTGGCATCGCTTCGTGCATCGTGACGGTCATGAGCAACAAACAAGCGAAACCGATCTGCCCGCCTTTTTTGCCAAATACAGAGAGCATCGAATAGGCGAAGCACTGCCCAATGACTACAAACCAAATGAGCAGGGGGTGGCTTGAGGCTAAGCCGGTGATGGCCACTGTCAGGGTGCTCAGCAGCGTGCCACCCAGCATCTCCCGCACACGATGCTCGTGGGGGCCTGGTTGATCAATAAAGGCAACGCATAGTGCGCCGAAGGTCGCGATCAGGCCTGCCCCATACCATCCAAAGATTCCTCCCAGAATGGTGATGGGCAGCAAAATGCCAGCGGCCCGACGCACACCGCTATACAAGTGATGGCTAAACAAAAAGCGCTGGAGTTGGCTGACTGCGTCGTTCATTGGGTGTTGTGAGGGGGGGGCAGGGATAAGCCAAGCGCACGCCCACTTAGGGTTTTGTGTGCAGCGCAGCAATTTATCCAATAATCTAGCACCGTCTCGGCGTCTTCGGTGAAAAAGCTGGGGGTGAACGGTACATTTTGACCTAAATGCTCTGTGAGCCAACGATTTCGTAGATATTGCCGAGTTGCGCTGCGCCGCACAACACGGTAAAGTTTCAGGTTCGTGCCAAAAAACTAACCGTTTTTTCGTACGATGGCTTTTAAAGTTTGGGTCACCGCCCAACCATCTTTGCCATTTAACTTTTGCTGCTGCCCCTGCCACAAGCATCGGTCAGCGCTTCCGTTTCGATCCAGTGCACCCCTGTTGGGTGCGTGCATAGCCGAATGGCGAATGCGTGCCGGGTTGGCAAGGTGTCCGGGTGGCCAGGCTCCGTGAGTCTGAAAACGTCGGGTCATGTTGCAAAACCTGTCGCGGTTCAGCGTTTCTCTTTTTCCGAGGATGCAGTCATATGGGCGATGCCGGTAATGAAAGGAATGACTTGATGGAACTCAATGGCGCAGACATCGTCGTGCGTTGCTTGGCTGACGAAGGCGTAGAACACGTTTTTGGCTATCCCGGTGGCGCTGTCTTATACATTTACGACGCAATTTACAAACAAGATAAGTTCAAACATATTCTGGTGCGACACGAGCAAGCAGCCGTGCACGCTGCAGATGCCTATGCACGTTCGTCTGACAAGGTCGGCGTTTGCTTAGTCACAAGCGGTCCGGGTGTGACCAATGCCGTCACGGGCATTGCGACAGCCTACATGGACTCAATCCCGATGGTGGTGATTAGCGGACAAGTTCCGACCCACGCAATCGGTGAAGACGCGTTCCAAGAGTGCGACACGGTGGGCATTACCCGTCCATGCGTCAAACATAATTTCCTCGTGCGTGACATCAAGGATCTTGCGGACATCTTACACAAAGCGTTCTACCTCGCGCGCACCGGACGACCCGGCCCCGTGCTGGTGGATATCCCCAAAGACATCACTGCAGCGCGGTACAAGTATTCGCCCGCCAAGGGTGAGCCCGTGATGCGTTCCTACACGCCTGTCGTGAAAGGACATCAGGGGCAAATTAAAAAAGCAGTGCAGATGCTGCTGCAAGCCGAACGCCCGATGATTTATTCGGGTGGCGGTGTGATCTTGTCCGACGCCTCAGCTGAGCTACACCAATTCGTCAAGATGATAGGTGCACCTTGCACGAATACGTTGATGGGCTTGGGTGCTTATCCTTCAACCGATAAACAATTCGTCGGAATGCCCGGTATGCATGGCACCTACGAAGCAAACATGGCAATGCAGCATTGCGATGTCTTGATCGCAGTCGGTGCGCGCTTCGACGACCGAGTGATTGGTAACCCCAAGCACTTTGCACAGAATCTACGCAAGATTGTTCATATCGATATCGATCCCTCGTCGATTTCTAAGCGCGTGAAGGTCGACGTGCCAATCGTTGGGAACGTGAAAGACGTGCTGATTGACTTGATGGAGCAGTATCAAGCTGCAGCCATAGAGACCAAGCCTAATAAAGACGCCTTGGCCAAGTGGTGGCAGCAGGTTCAAATCTGGCGCGGCAAAGAGTGCATGAAGTTCGCCGATTCGGCCGAGCTGATCAAGCCTCAGTCAGTCGTGCAAAAGCTTTGGGAAGTGACCGCGGGCGACGCGTACATTACCTCCGATGTGGGTCAGCATCAAATGTGGGCTGCGCAGTATTATGGTTTCGACAAGCCACGCCGTTGGATCAATTCAGGCGGCTTGGGCACGATGGGCGTGGGTTTGCCCTACGCCATGGGCGTTCAGATGGCCCACCCCGATGCAACGGTTGCTTGCATTACGGGCGAGGGCTCAATCCAGATGAACATTCAAGAGCTCTCCACCTGTCGGCAGTACAACCTGACACCCAAGATCGTGTGCCTGAACAACCGTTACCTCGGTATGGTTCGTCAATGGCAGCAAATTGACTATTCGGCCCGCTACGCCGAGTCCTACATGGATGCCTTGCCTGATTTCGTTAAGCTGGCAGAAGCGTATGGCCACGTCGGGATGCGCATCGACAAGCCTTCGGATGTCGATGGCGCCTTGC
>JBILJY010000198.1:0-4801 GCA_044376975.1 Burkholderiaceae bacterium
GGTTGCGGCTTGGGCTGTTGCGCCGCAAGCGCACACGACTGCAAGTGCAGCTCACGCAGTGCTCTGGCCTGAGCGTGACGCGCCGCCTCGTTGTAGTACTCAAGATGGGTGGTCATCAGGCGCACAGGTCCCCAGGGGGCTTGCAGCGTGCAATCCAAGGCAATGCGGGGCATGCTGGGGGTGGGCTCGGACGAAGCAGCCGGCGGATGCGGAAGCGCAAAGTGTTGGATCTGTCGAATCGGTACACGCGAGGCAATCACGTTACCGAACTGCCGACGAAACCCGCCGCAAGGCGATAGCTCATCCACGGCGGGGCTAAACACAACCTCAAACCCTGGCAAGAGTGCACGCAAGGCCTTGATCTGGTCTGGCTCGGTCTCACCGGTTAAGGTGCGATAGTTAACAGCCACCTCTTGCATACAGAGCGCATCAAAATCAGCCATCCCGCGCGCATGCTCAATGACGCGTTTGATATCGACGACTTCATCAAGTCCTTTAAACCACTGCACGTTCCAGGTCAGAATTTTCACTTGATGCCTGCTCGCATAAAAGATTGGACAAACTGCCGCTGAAACAACAAGAAACCAATGAGCAAGGGCCCTGAGGTCAGCAAGGTCGCCGCAGTGATGATGGACCAGTCAATCCCTTGATCACTCGACGAGAACACCTGTAGACCAACCGTGAGCGGACGTGACTCGACAGAGTTACTGACAATCAACGGCCATAAGAAATTATTCCAGTGGTGGCTAACCGACACAAGCGAGAACGCCAGATAGACGGGCTTCGCGAGCGGAATATAGACATGGCGCAAAATCTGCATGGTCGACGCTCCCTCCATCGCGGCCGCCTCTACCAGCTCCTTAGGGATAGTCTTAAAGGTCTGTCGCAACAAGAATATTGCAAAGGCCGAGGCAAAGTAAGGCAAGCCGATACCAAACAAGGTATCGACCAAACCTAGATGGCTGAGGGTTTGATAATTACGCACCAGAAGAATCTCTGGCATCACCATCAACTGCACGAGCACTAACGAAAACAAGACGTTCTTGCCAAAGAACTCAAAGCGGGCGAAGGCGTAGGCCGCAAGCGTACACAGCACAAGCTGCATACCAAGAATGGTCGTGACCAACAGCGTTGTGTTTAAGAAGTAGCGCGCGAAAGGCGCGGCATCCCAGGCAGCTTTAAAGTTATCAAGTGTCAGCGGTGCAGTCAGCGACAACTTGGTCGCGAACTCTGAAGGATGAATGGCGGCCCAAAAGGCATAGAGCAGCGGCATGATCCACAGCAAGGCCAGACACCAGGCGCCGATCGTCGAGAGCAGCGAGGCTTGCCCGCCTAGGCCACCTGTGCGAACGACCCGCGCGCTGCTGTTAAGAGCCGTACTCATCGGTAGTACGTCCTGCGGTCAAGCACAAAGAACTGAAACAAGCCGATCAGCGCCAATAAGGCTAACAAGACGGCTGTGAGCGCCGAGGCATAGCCCTGATCCCAAAACTTGAAACCGACTTCATACAAATAGAACAGCAACAAAGACGAGGCGTTATCGGGCCCGCCCTTGGTCATCACGATGATGTGATCCACCATACGGAAGGCGTTGATCAGCGCATTGACCAGCACAAAGATGGTGGTCGGCATCAGCAGCGGCCATTGCACACGCCGAAAGAAGTACCAAGCACTCGCCCCCTCGATCTGCGCCGCCTCTTTATAACTAGGGCTTAGCGTCTGCAGGGCAGCAAGATAAAAAATCATAAAGAAACCGGCCTCTTTCCAGATCGCCACGACGATCACGGAACCAAGCACTAAATTAGGATCGCCCAGCCAGTTCTGCCCATGCCCACCAAAGAGCTGAATGACTTGGTTGATGAGGCCGTAGCCAGGCGTGTAGAAAAAAATCCAGATGTTCGCAACAGCGATCATCGGCAAGACCGTTGGCAAAAAATACGACAAGCGCAAAAACTGCCGACCCGCGATCTTGTCATTGACCCATAACGCCATCCCGATCGACAAGGCAATCGAGACGGGGATGGTGACCACCGCAAACCAAAAATTATTACGCAACGACTTCCAGAAGGTGGGGTCGTCGATCATGACGGCGTAATTGTCTAGCCCAACAAAGACTGCGGCACGCCCCGCACGCGGCGTCGACATCAAACTGTCGATAAGCGTGCCCACGGCCGGATAGTGCGTGAAACCCACCAAAAACACAAAAGCGGGCAACAGCAATAAATAGGCCTGGACGTGACGCAATCCTAACTGCATTTACTTATAACCACGCAATAAACGATTGGCTTCGGCCTGCGCATCCTTCATGGCCTGCTCAGGGGTCTTGGCACCAGTCAGGGCTGCCTGCAAGCCGTCGTTCAGCGCCTTGGTCACGCGCTGGTTGTCATGGGTCGACAATTCAGCGACAGCGTGTGGCAACTGATCACGAGCAACGAGTGCGGGTGGGAACTCTGCAGCGTACTTCTTCAGTGCAGGCGTTTCGTAGGCAGCGGGCGAAACAGCCACGTAGCCAGTGTCGATACTCCACTGCGCAGCGCGCTCGGGTTGGGTCAACCACTGGGCAAACTTGTAAGCACCCATTTGCTCGGCTGCGGTGGCCTTCTTAAAGATAAAGAAGTTACCGCCACCTGTTGGCGAACCACGACGCTCACCGGCTGGCAACATGGCTACGCCGAAATCAAATTTGGCGTTGCTGCGAATGTTGGTCAGGTTACCCGTTGTGGTCCAGATCATGGCGGCCTTGCGTTCCATGAAATCGCGCGGCGTGGTGCCCCACTCTACAACACCCGGTGGGTGGATGCCGTGCTTACGCGACAGGTCAACCCAATACTGCAAAGCGCTGACGACTTTGGGGTCGTCATACTTCACAGCATTACCCGCAGCATTAGCCAAAATGCCACCGTTCTGTGTGCTGAAACCTTGGAACAACCAGTAAGGGAAACCGCTCGAAGGCACTTGTATGCCCCACTGCGTGACTTTGCCACTCGCATCTTTCTTGGTCAGCTTCTGACCCATGCTGATGGTTTCGGCCCAGGTTTGTGGTGGCTTGTTTGGATCCAGGCCAGCCTCTTTGAAAAGCTCTTTGTTCCAATACAGGACAACGGTTGAACGCTGGAAAGGCACACCCCAGGTTTTGTTGTCGAACTGACCGTTCAACAAGAAGGCTGGGAAAAAGCTTTTGAGCCAGGCACGATCGGCGTCAGTTTTGACGAAATCATCGATCGGCGAGATGGCGCCCTCGTCAGCCAATGTAAAGGTATCGGTCGACAGCAAAATCGCCGAGGTGGGCGGCTTACCTGCTTTATGTGCCGTCAACACTTTAACGATCGTCTCTTGATACGTACCGGAATAAACCGGTGTCACGTTATAGCTGGGGTTCTCTTTATTAAACTGCGACGCATAGCCGTCAATGATCTTTGTAATCGGACCACCTACAGCTATCGGAAAATAGAACGACACTTCAGTCTTCTGCGCAAACGCAGCAGCACTCATACACAGACCTGCTGCAACAGCTGCAGCGCGTATCCACGTTTTCTTCATAACGATCTCCTTAGCGTTCAATTAACAATACGTAAGCCATCCTGACCAAACCAGTGCAGGCTTGCCTCTTCCCAACCCAACTGAATCTCACCATGCACTTGCTGTGCGTGTTTACCTTCGGCGCGCACGACAATCAATTGCTGCCCTGCTTTAGCGTGCAGCATTAAATCTGCACCCGTAAACTCTCTGTGGTCCACAGGCAACCTGTACTGCCCCCCTAAACGCACATCCTCAGGACGAATTCCGACATGAGTCGCTCCGGCTGGCGCGTTTAACGAAATCTCTGTGCCAGCGATCTTGCCCTGAGCAAGCTCTAACATATTCATCCGTGCACTGCCAATAAACTGTGCTGCAAAGCGCGTGGCAGGTTTTTGATAAATGTCGGTCGGCGTGGCGACCTGCTCAATACGACCGTCGCGCAGCAACACCACGCGATCCGCCATACTCATCGCCTCGGTCTGATCGTGGGTGACATAGACTACAGAGAGCCCAAGCTTTTGTTGCAAAGCGCGTAACTCGTGACGCATCTCTTGACGCAACTGGGCATCCAAGTTGGACAACGGCTCGTCCATCAAACAGAGTTTGCTATCTGCGACCAAGGCGCGCGCCAACGCAACCCGTTGCTGCTGACCACCCGAGAGCTCACCCGGTTTGCGTGCTTGCAAATGACTCAGGCTTAACAAATCCAGCGTACGCGCGAGGCGTGATGCGATATCCTGACTACTGACACGACGAATCTTCAGGCCAAAGACGACGTTCTCGGCGACAGACAAATGAGGAAATAGCGCATAGTTCTGAAACACCATGGACACGCCGCGTTGCGCAGGTGCCGCATCAGTGACATCGCGATCGAAAATGCTGATGCGTCCCGACGACGGAATTTCTAAACCAGCGATCAACCGCAAGGTGGTGGTCTTGCCGCAACCGGAGGGGCCGAGCAAGACAGAGAACTCGCCTTGCTCAAGCGACAAGTCACTTGGGTATAAGGCGGCGGTTGTCCCCCAATTTTTTCCTACCTGCTCAAACCGAACCGCTGTCATAGTTGAAAATCGCTCTGTTGACTGACTCGCATTGTGTTCAATGGTAGCCCAAGTCTTGAACACAGATGTCAGCGTATAGACGTCAAATGACATTTATGTTGCAACGCAAAACGGTGATACATTGACCACTACACACCAAGACACCCTCTTATAAAGATTGCTTGTGGCGTCAAACAGGAACTCGCGATGAACCACGCTCCACAAAAAACACGCATTTGGGA
>JBILJY010000199.1:0-4779 GCA_044376975.1 Burkholderiaceae bacterium
GAGGGGCTCTTGCAATCCATAGCCCACTTCGTATTGGCCCGCCGTGATCAATAAAGGCGAACCAGAAAACTTAGCGCTATAGATCGCCCCCATCGCATGGCCAAGTCCCGGCGCACAGTGCAAGTTACAAGCAACCAATTTATTCGTAGCGCGGGCAAAGCCATCGGCCATCCCAACTACGATCGACTCTTGCAAGCCCAACACATAGGTCAGCTCTGGGAACTGAGGCACCGCTTCCATTATGGCAAGCTCGGTCGTACCCGGATTACCGAACATGTGTGTCACGCCCTCGTCAAGCAACAGCTTGATAAACGCCTGACGACCTGTCATTTTTTGAATTGCCATTTTGTTCTCCCTAGATTATTTTTATATCTTGATGCTTGCCAGTCCTACAGCCCCGCAAGCGTTTGCATACGTGCAGGATCCAGTCCTAATTTTTTTGCGGCGTCCAACATATCGGACCACGTGGTGGAATCGACCGGGATGCCATGCGCTAGCCGCTTGGCGCGTGACTCCCGCTCGGGCTCACCCGCCACGCGAACGCCTTCATGACCGGGCAAAGGCGGTGAGGCCTTCACCCACTCAATAAACGCCTTCATCTCGTGTTCAAACACGGAGCCATCTGCTAGCTTGGCAGGATCAAAGACGATAGACAGCATGCCGTTGACGACACGACGCTTGCCATCGGCTGGGGCGTGCGTGGTCATTCCACCCGCCAGCGCGCCGCCGAGCAATTCGCAAATGAGTGCAAGACCAAAACCTTTATGATCACCGAACGTGCATAACGCACCGAGCGGAGGCTTGACTGCATAGACAGGATCCGTCGTAGGCTTGCCGTCGCTATCGATCAGATAGCCTTCAGGTAGTTGCTCGCCCTTGTTGAAAGCGACACGGGCTTTACCCTGCGCAATGATGCTGGTCGCAAAATCGAGCAAGATCGGATCTTGACCCGCCACGGGGATACCCACCGTAAATGGGTTCGTACCAAAACGCGCATCGCCACCGCCAAAGGGTGCAACGATGGGGCGCGAAATGACATTGACGAAATGAATCGAGATCAAGCCTTGGGCGACGGTCATTTCAGCCCAGGCACCGATACGGCAGAGGTGATGAGAGTTGCCTAAGGCGACAATGCAGCTGCCATGCTCTTTTGCACGAGCGATCGCTAACTCCATCGCTTGATGCCCAATCGCCTGGCCAAAACCACACTCGCCATCCAGACCGATCATGGTGCCGCTATCCATCCGCGTTTGAATCTTGGCGTTAGGCTTTAGGCTACCTTCGAGATAGGCTTCGGCATAGCGTGGCAACATGCCAACGCCATGGGAGTCGTGTCCGGTCAGGTTCGCTTGGATCAGGTTTTCAGTGACGAGCTCGATTTCACGTGCGTCGCTGCCAAAGCCCGACACCAGATAGCGCACTGCAGCGCGCAAAGGCCCAATGGGGATGATGTGCATGTCTGCCATGGCGCGCCCTATTTAGACGTTAAACAAGAAGTTCATCACATCGCCATCCTGCACGATGTATTCCTTGCCTTCAGCACGCATCTTGCCTGCTTCCTTGGCGCCTTGTTCGCCCTTAAAGGTAATGAAATCCTCATAGGCAATGGTTTGTGCGCGAATAAAGCCGCGCTCAAAATCGGTGTGAATCACGCCGGCAGCTTGTGGGCCTGTTGCGCCGATCGGTACTGTCCAGGCACGCACTTCTTTGACCCCTGCGGTGAAATAGGTTTGCAACCCTAACAAGGTGAAGGCGCCGCGAATCAGGCGGTTTAAGCCTGGCTCTTGCATACCCATGTCTTCAAGAAACACAGCCTTATCGTCGTCAGACAGTTCTGCAATTTCGGATTCAATCGCGGCGCAGATCGCCACGACGGGTGCTTTGCGTGCGGTGGCGTATTCTGTCAGGCGATCAAGCAACGGGTTGTCTTTAAAGCCGTGATCACTGACATTGCCTACGTACATGGCGGGCTTGGCAGTGATAAAGCATAGCGGTGCAATCAAGGCCATGTCTTCGTCTGACAAACCGAGCGCACGAATCGGCTGCGCATCGTTTAACTGTTTGATGACCACCTCAAGAATCGCGACAACTTTTTGTGCGTCTTTATCGCCCGAGCGTGCAGTTTTTTGATAGCGATGCAAGGCTTTTTCAGCGGTTTGCATATCGGCCAAGGCAAGCTCAGTTTCAATCACTTGAATATCGGAAATCGGATCGACGCGACCAGCGACGTGGATGACGTTATCGTCTTCAAAGCAGCGCACCACGTTGATGATGGCGTTGGTTTCGCGGATGTGTGACAAGAACTGATTACCCAAGCCTTCGCCTTGACTGGCGCCAGCCACCAAGCCTGCGATATCCACAAATTCAACCGTGGCATGCAAGATGCGCTCGGGGTTGACGATTTCGGCGAGCTTGCCTAAGCGGGCATCAGGTACCTCGACCACGCCAACGTTTGGCTCGATCGTACAAAAAGGATAGTTTTCGGCGGCGATACCCGCCTTCGTGAGGGCATTAAAAAGGGTTGATTTACCGCCGTTGGGACAACCAACGATGCCTCATTGCAGAGCCCTGAGGATCCTGAATTTCTGAAGGGTGGAACAGCTGTATAGAATATGAGGGTTGAGTTTAACGCTTTGGGTCCCCGCCATGTATCTCGATGACCACCTCACTCGTCCGTTCGGATCCATCCCGGAACTGGTCCATGTCACGGCCGCAGTGCGTCCGACTCAACCAGCCTTAATACTGGATGGACACACCCTCAGCTACGCTGAGTTGGACGACCTGATCGGACGGGTAGCCAGCAGCCTGCAACGGGATGGGCTGAGGCAAGGCCAGGCCGTCGCCGCCTGTGCGAGCACCTCTTTTGAATACGTGGCGCTATTTTTAGGTGTTCTTCGGGCGGGCGGACTCATGACCCCTTTACCGCCCTCCGCCACCCCGCAAAACCTTTCCGCCATGCTGGCCAACTCTGGTGCCAAGATCTTGTTTCTGGATCAAGCTTGCGCGCGCCAATGGTCCACCGACGACCAGGCTGCAGAGGGGCTCAAGAGGGTGTGGCTGGATAACTCCTGCGGCGGCGCAACAGACTGGTCCAACTGGGTCGCCACCGACGCCCCCGCTACCCCCGTCTTTCCCGAGCCGCACTGGCCTTTCAATTTGATCTATTCGTCCGGCACGACCGGGACACCAAAAGGCATCGTGCAGCCGTGCTCGATGCGTTGGGCGCACGTGCAACGGGCCGCGACCAATGGCTATGGTCCAGACACGATCATGCTGGCGTCCACCCCTCTGTATTCCAATACGACTCTCGTCGCACTCTTGCCCACGCTAGCCTTGGGTGGCACGGTGATCTTGATGTCGAAGTTCGATACCCGTCGCTACTTAGAGCTCGCCCAGCAGCATCGCGTCACGCACACGATGCTCGTCCCTGTGCAATATCAACGACTCATGGACGATCCCCATTTTGATGCGTTCGATCTCTCGTCTTTTGTGGCAAAGTTTTCTACGAGTGCGCCTTTCGGTGCCGCACTCAAGGCCGAGGTATTACGTCGTTGGCCCGGCCGCTTAACTGAGATCTACGGCATGACCGAGGGCGGGGGCCGCTGTGAGCTCGAAGCCCACAACTATCCTCACAAACTCCACACCATCGGAAGACCGGCAAGCGGACACGATATCCGTCTGATCGACGAGCAGGGTCGTGAAGTCTTACCAGGTGAAACCGGCGAAATTGTCGGTAGCTCTGCGGCCATGATGGAGGGTTATTTCGGCATGCCCGAAAAAACGCGCGAGGTCGAATGGTTTGATGCGAAGGGCAAACGCTTTATTCGCACCGGCGATATTGGTCGTTATGACGAAGACGGCTTTCTGATTTTGTCTGACCGAAAGAAAGATATGGTCATCTCTGGCGGCTTTAATATTTACCCGAGCGATCTCGAAGCCGAACTCAATCAACACCCCTCAGTGCGTGAGTCCGCTGTAGTGGGTGTGCCGTCAAGACAATGGGGGGAAACGCCCGTTGCCTATGTGGTGCTGCGGCCGCAGACAACGATCACCGCTGACGCCTTACTTGGTTGGCTCAATGCAAGAGTAGGCAAAACCCAACGTTTAGCGGATTTGCTGTTGATTGAGAGCCTCCCCCGCAGTGAAATCGGCAAAGTCTTGAAGCGACAGTTACGCGAGGAATACTCAACTAAAAATTAAGTGGCTCCATTTGCAAATTGCAGTCCTACCAACACGACAGCAAGTGGCCCCGCATTGAAGAGGGCATGCAACAACATCGCCGCACCGATCCCGCGCTCAACACGCATCCAGGCTAATACTTGCCCCGTCACCCACTGGGGGAGCACCAACACCATCATCATCCACCACGCCATGTGCTCAAACTGGAAGTTATGCAGATGCAAGGCAGCGAAGGCCAGAACCGACGCGTGCATGACCCAAGGGAAATGCCGGCAATAGGCTCTAAGCCATGGCCACGCCCAGACGCGTGGCATCACGTTCCAGCGCCCCAACCACCATAGGATCAATACGGACACCCCAAGTAAACTGCCGGCCCACCATTGCATCCCATTTAAAAAAACCAAGATAAGCGCCGGCACTAACCAAAGCGCCTGCATCGGACGCCTGAGGCCAAAACGAAACAACAGCTCTTCCACGATCGGCGCCCAGATTAACGCCAGAAACCAGGGGAGATTGTGCACATCGATCCGATGCGTCGCACCACTCAACTCGAACACGGTCAAAACAAGCGGGCCCAATAAAACGATATTGACGAGCCAA
>JBILJY010000200.1:0-4773 GCA_044376975.1 Burkholderiaceae bacterium
AAGCTCTAGTCCAATCACGGTGACTAACGGGATAAGAATATTTTTCAGCAGATGCACCCCGATCACACGAGAGGTTTTCAAGCCCTTCGCGCGAGCAAATTTAATGTAATCAAGCAGGCTTTGTTCGCGTGTCTGTGCGCGTGTCAGGCGAATAATCAGCGCGAGTTTCAATAGGGCCAAATTTAAAGCAGGGAGTAATGCGTACTTCAAGCCTTCGAGACTAAAAATAGAAAGCTGCAGGCCGAATATATCTTCGGTAGGACCTCGGCCCGTTGAGGGTAGCCAACCGAGCGTTACCGCAAATAACAAGATCAGCAATAAACCCACCCAAAAAGTGGGTAACGAGAAACAAACAATGGACCCCGTCATGATGCTGCGGGATAGGAAAGAGTTCGGCCTAAGCCCCGCATAGAGTCCAAGAGGAATACCCAGCACGATCGAGATCAGCATTGCCAATACGGCAAGCTCCATCGTGGCTGGCATGCGTTCGAAAATAACATCAAGTGCCGGACGCGCATAGACAAAGGATTTGCCTAGGTTGCCTGTTACCGCCCCTTTGAGAAAGGTCAGGTATTGCTCAACTAGAGGCTTGTCTAGTCCCAGGGCGACGCGTGCACGGTCTCTTTCAATCTGATCTGCTTCGGGGTGGACGAGTATCTCGATGGGGTCCCCAACGAGATACAAGCCTCCAAATACCAAAATTGACGTGATAAACAGAACAAATACGGCTTGAGCCAAACGACGAATTACGAAAGCTGTCACGGATCAATGCCTTGTCTTGATAATAGGTAGAAGCCAAAACGACTTGTTGATTACTTGCCGGCGAGCTTGGCATCTTGGGCCAACGTATATTGATCTGCGCGTCCCGTGTAACTGATTCCTTTGCGCGTTGCCCAAGTGCTGACCTCGTAATGCAATGGAATCAGTCCCATGAGCTCAATGGCTTTTTCACTTGCTAGTGCCAGTGCGGCGTCGCGTTGCTTGTCGTCAATAATCACAACAGCTTTGGCGATGAGTGCATCGAGTTCCGGACTAGAAAAACGGCCCCGATTGGCGGCGCCCATACCAGCTTTCGCGTCATAGGTGGCCAACAGTGATCGCAAGGGCGATGAGGTGTCGCCAGAGGCGGCTCCCCAGCCAGCCAAGATGAACGAGAATTCTTGCTTACTTGCCCGCGTAAAAAATATATTGGAAGGCATTGTGTCAACTTTCGTTGGGATGCCATTACGAGACAAAAACTGGGCAACAGCTTGTGCTGTCGCACCGTCGTTAATGTAGCGATTATTGGGTGAGTGCAAGGTGATGCCGAATCCATTGGGGAAGCCGGCCTCTGCCATCAGCTTTTTCGCACCTGCCGGGTCGTAAGCATCGGGCTTGAGTTTTTTACTCGTTCCAAAAAATGACTCGTCGAGTAACTGGCCCGCAGCGATGGCTTGGCCTTCCATGACGCGCGACACAATGGCATTGCGATCAATCATCTTGCTGATTGCACGGCGCACACGCGCATCACGAAGGGGGTTGGCTTCGAGAGGCTTGCCATCTGCCATGGTCACAAATGGAGAGTTCTTCTCCCGATTGCTGTCGAGATGCAGGTAAATCATGCGGTTTGATACGGCATTGGAAACAGTCACCCGAGCGTCTTTGCTGAGTTTTGCTGCGTCAGCGGTAGGCACACCTTCAATCATGTGTACATCGCCTGAAAGCAGCGCCGCAACACGCGCAGGCGCACTGGTAATGATGCGGAAAGTGACCTTGTCCCAGCTCTGTTGGGCGCCGTAATAATCTTTATTGCGTACCAAAATGATGCGATCACCAGAGACATATTCTTGAAAGCGGAATGGACCGGTTCCAATCATTGCTTTGCCAGAATTAAATTCCTCTGTTTTTGCAGTCTCGGCCACTGACTTAGGCACGATCGCGACCGAAACCATGTCTGAGGGTAACAATGGATAGGTGGTGGCAGTTGTGAAGCGAATGGTGTGCGGGTCTATTATTTTGACCTCTTTAATCGCTCGAACAAACACCGCAAATGAGGCGGGGCTGTTTGGCACGTTGGGAATACGCTTGATGGTGGCTGCTACGTCTTCTGCAGTGAAGGGCTCGCCGTTGTGCCACTTGACGCCTTTACGCAGTTTAAATTCCCATTCGGTATCCGATAAGGCTTTCCATGACTCTGCGAGGCCTGGGTAGGTTTTAAGGCTTGCGTCAGCTTTGACCAGCGTTTCAAACACGTGCGCGGCCATTGCATTGTTGGGTGACAGATTATGGAAATGGGGATCAACCGTTGTGACCGGAGTCGACAAGGCGATGGTCAGGTCTTTGGTCTGAGCCAACGTTGTTCCGCTCCAACCGGCGAGGGCGAGCGATCCGGTCAGCGCTAAACTGAGCAAACCGCGGCGTAGGCCGTTGAACCCGTGCGAGTGTGACTTGACTGTCGTCATGGCGATTTCCTGAATAGATTAAATAACAACGTGAACTATAGCGGGTGCTCTGCACTGTTACAAGCGCTAAGACCAATGGTTTCCCCGAGGGTAGAATCAAATTGCTGCCTTTAATTGTTTTAAGTGGCAAGACTCAAATAGGATTCACATGAAGCTGTTATCCCCTGTTTCGCTTGGCGCACTCTCACTCAAAAATAGAGTAGTGATGGCCCCGTTGACCCGCATGCGTGCAGGCGCAGAGGACGTTCCTGGCGACCTGGCTGCGCAATACTATGCGCAGCGCGCGAGTGCTGGACTGATCATTTCCGAAGCGGCGCAAATCTCTTCGCAGGGCAAGGGATACCCTGCCACGCCGGGTATTTACTCTGATGCTCAGGTTGCAGGTTGGCGCAAGGTGACCGATGCCGTGCATGCTGCGGGTGGCACAATTGTTTGCCAGCTTTGGCATGTAGGTCGGATTTCCCATTCTTCGCTGCATCCATCCGAGGGTTTACCCGTAGCACCATCTGCCATCGCGCCCCAAGGCAAGGTGTACACCGCAACGTGGGAGCTCGCTCCCTTTGAGACGCCACGTGCTTTGGTCCTCGATGAAATGCCTGCTTTGATTGCGAGCTATGTTCACGCTGCCAAGCAAGCGAAAGCCGCTGGGTTTGATGGGGTTGAAGTGCATGGCGCCAACGGTTATTTGCTGGATCAGTTCTTGCATGACGGATCAAACAAGCGCATGGATCCCTATGGTGGTTCTATTGAGAACAGAGCGCGTTTGCTGTTGGAAGTGATGCAAGCGGTTGCGACGGTGTGGTCGACTGATCGAATCGGTGTGCGTCTGTCACCCTATGGCACCTTTAATGACATGTCTGATCAGAATACGATCGGCTTGTTCACACATGTCATCAAGTCGCTCGATAAGTTGAGTCTAGCGTATCTGCATTTGATCGAACCACGTTCGACAATGGCTGGTGGGACGGATAAGGTAAAAGACGATCAGCCCAGTGCGTCGGCGTTGTTTCGTCCATTTTTCTCAGGCAAGATTCTGGCTGCGGGGGGATACGATAAGGTCGGTGCCGAAGCCGCTTTGGCAGGGGGCCAGGCAGATGCTGTTGCCTTTGGTCGCTTCTTTATCTCCAACCCTGATCTACCAAAGCGTTTTGAGACCGGTGCTGCACTGACACCGTATGACCGCGCGACCTTTTATGGTGGCGGAGCAAAAGGTTATGTAGATTACCCCTCAATCAGCTGATACATTTACTGAAGTTTTATTCAAACTAATCTACGGATGAATGACATGTCGGAAATCTTATTGCAGTCCCGTGAAGGTGATATTGTCACTCTCACCATTAACCGACCAGAAAAACTGAATGCGATGACCAAGCCCCTTTGGGGCGAGCTTGGCGATGCCATGGTTGCGTTGTCTGCTCAGGATGATGTGCGCTGCATTATTTTGCGTGGAGCCGGTGAGAAAGCTTTCTCACCGGGTAACGATATTAGCGAGTTTGAAACCCAACGTTCTAACAAAGCGCAAGCCACAGAGTACGGCCACTTCATGCATCAGACCGTCAAGAAAATAAAAAGCTGTCGTCATCCTGTGGTGGCACAGATTCATGGCATTTGTGTGGGTGGTGGTATGGAGATTGCTGCGCTTGCAGATATTCGTATCTGTGGTGCTTCGAGCCGCTTCGGTGCGCCGATCAAGAACTTGGGGCTCGTGATGGCGTACGACGAAATGGAACCGATCGCCTCGCTCATTGGTTCGTCCAAAGCCTTGGAGCTTTTGCTTGAAGGTCGGATCATTGATGCGCAAGAAGCGTTACGCATTGGCCTCGTTTCGCGCGTGGTGCCCGATGAGCAGGTCGCGGGTGAAGCACTCGCCACAGCACAGCGGATTGCGTCGGGTGCGCCGTTGGTTGCGCGTTGGCACAAGCAGTTTGCGCGCCGTTTAAAAGAGGCTACGCCATTGACTGACAAAGAGAGAGAAGAGTGTTTTGATTGTTTTGATACGGAAGATTTTCGTATTGGCTACAAATCATTTCTTGCCAAGCAGACTCCTAAATTTGTAGGTCGATAACGTGATGAGTCAAAACGATGTAAAGCCCACCGCTCCCACTGGTCCTCTCGCAGGTGTTCGTGTTCTTGAGCTTTCTCAGATTATGGCGGGCCCGACCTGCGGCCTGATGTTGGCCGACATGGGCGCGGATGTCATTAAGATCGAGAAACTGCCCAAAGGTGACGATTCTCGCGGTTATCAAGACCCACAGATCAATGGCGTATCCGCACCGTTTTTGATTTTGAATCGAAACAAGCGAGGGCTGGGTCTGGATTTAAAGAATCCAAA
>JBILJY010000038.1:0-16533 GCA_044376975.1 Burkholderiaceae bacterium
GGGGGGATTTTTTTCTCCACCAAAAGAGGTCGCGGTATCTTCTTGTTCAATCTCACGAAACGGGACACGAATGTCCGGGCGTGAGCCAGTCTCGTAAATTTTGCGTGACTTGGGTAAGGGCGCAACGGCGGCCGCATCGACTTCAGCAGTGGCAGCTAAAAACTTAGGAATGGCATTCATAGAATCGCTCCAAATAATTGATTGGAGCCGAATCGGGATCTATTCCAGCTGTGCCGGAATGCGCTCCCAGCATCGGCATTATCCGTACTGGTACGAAGGGACTCTCTCAACCTGGCGACTTGCCAAGTACCCCCGCATAATGGTGCAAAGTATAGGGCTTCTTGCTTCGTTTGGGAGAAGAACCCCTTAGAACTCAGTCAAGAATGATCAGATTGTCGCGGTGCATGAGTTCGGTTTCTGACACACTACCAAGAATGTCAGCGATTTTGGTCGAGGGCTGACCCATGATTCGGCGTGCATCCGCGGCGGAGTAATTAACCAAGCCTCGTGCACATTCCTTACCGCTTGGATCAATACAGGCGACGACGTCACCTGGTTCAAATTCACCTCTGACCTCTTTGACTCCGATTGGTAATAGGCTTTTGCCTTCCTCAATGAGGGCGCGTGTCGCGCCTGCATCTAGAACAAGTTGACCCCGCATTCTCAGGTGGTCGGCCATCCATTGCTTTCGGGCAGACAGCACGGGAAGCTCGGCGCGAAGCTCTGAACCAATGCATTCCCCAGCGGCCAAGCGAACCATCACGTCTTGCTCGCGTCCTGAAGCGATCACCGTATGCGCTCCACTGCGCGCAGCGCGTTTTGCCGCCAGAATTTTGGTGAGCATGCCACCTTTGCCGATACCTGAGCCGGTGCCGCCCGCCATAGCTTCTAGGCTTGAATCGCCCGCGCATGCGTGCGCCACAAACTTGGCGGCGGGATTTTTCCGAGGATCCGATTCGTAAAGTCCGCGTTGATCGGTCAGGATAATGAGGGCATCCGCTTCGATTAGGTTTGTAACGAGTGCACCAAGTGTGTCGTTATCACCAACAGCGATTTCATCGGTCGCAACGGTATCGTTTTCATTGACGATGGGTACAACGCCGAGTCGCAATAACGCGAAAAGGGTCGAGCGTGCGTTGAGATAGCGCTGGCGGTCAGCGAGGTCTTCGTGCGTAAGCAGAATCTGTGCCGTGCGCAGATTGTGCTTGGCAAAGGCTACTTCATAAGCTTGTGCCAGACCCATTTGGCCAACTGCTGCCGCTGCTTGTAACTCGTGCATCGAGGTTGGGCGCTTGTCCCAGCCGAGACGCGCCATTCCCTCGGCAATTGCGCCGCTTGATACCAGCACAACTTGCTTACCCTGCTGTCGCAAGGCGGCGATTTGTGCGGCCCATTGTGCAACGGCTTCACGATCTAAGCCTTTGCCATCGTTCGTGACAAGGGAAGAGCCCACCTTAGACACGATGCGGGAGGCCGAAGCAATGACAGAGACTTGAGCGGGAGAGGCGGTCATGGCGGGTGACGGTGTTTAGTCAGTGTTGGGGGCAGGCCCGTCGCTACGGGTTTCGTCAAAACGGGGATCTTCAGCGACATAGGTGCCGTCTGCTTTATCTTCTGCGATATTGTCTTCTTGCCGATAGGCATCGATCGCGTCTTGCAAATCCCAGATCAGTTGCTGCGTGCCATCACCCGACAAGGCGGAGATCGCATACACGGGCCCTTTCCATTTGTATTCTTTGCAGAAGCGTTTTTTCACCTCTTCTGGGTTGGGCACCATGTCCAGCTTATTCAGGACAAGCCAGCGAGGCTTGTTATAGAGGGTCTCGTCATACAGACGCAACTCTTCCACAATGGCGCGTGCCTCGCCTACTGCGCGTGCAACGGCATCCTCATCGGGATCATGCGAAGAAACATCGACAATGTGCAACAAAATCCGCGTGCGTGACAAATGCCGCAAGAAAAGATGGCCAAGACCTGCGCCTTCAGAAGCGCCTTCGATCAGGCCTGGAATATCTGCGACAACAAAGCTGCGGGACTCAGAGGTTCTGACAACGCCAAGGTTTGGGTGCAGGGTCGTAAAGGGGTAATCGGCAATCTTTGGTCTTGCGTTCGATATGCGGCTAATCAACGTGGATTTGCCGGCGTTGGGCATGCCCAGCAAGCCGACGTCCGCCAGAACTTTGAGCTCCATCCGCAAGCGCCGTTGTTCGCCTTCTTTGCCGGGAGTCCATTGCTTTGGAGCACGGTTCACGCTGGACTTAAAGTGCACATTACCGAGTCCGCCAGCGCCGCCTGCAGCCAGAACGACTTTTTGGCCGTGACGCGTCATGTCAAAGAGCTCTTCACCCGTCTCGGCGTCAAAAATGATGGTCCCGACAGGTACGCGCAGTGTGATGTCATCAGCCGCGGCGCCATACTGGTCCGCGCCGCGTCCGTGCTCTCCGTTGCGGCCTACATGTTTGCGAGCATAGCGGAAGTCAATCAAGGTGTTGATGTTGCGATCAGCAGTGGCTAAGACGCTACCGCCTTTGCCGCCATCGCCACCATCCGGTCCACCCTTAGGGATGAATTTTTCGCGGCGAAAGCTATGCGAGCCATTGCCACCTTTTCCGGCAATGACTTCGATGGTGGCTTCGTCGACAAATTTCATAGGTGGATACCGTTAAATAAAAAGCCCTGCCGCGCGCGACAGGGCTTTAAGGACTGGCTTGCGGATTACTCTGCCGCGATAATCGACACGGTCGATTTGCTCAGCTTGCCTTTGACTGCAAACTTAACGTGACCGTCGGTTAACGCATAAAGAGTGTGATCCTTGCCGATACCGACATTGGTACCTGGGTGGAACGTTGTACCGCGCTGACGCACGATAATTGAACCGGCCGGGATCAGTTCGCCGCCGTAGGCTTTAACGCCTAGACGTTTCGATTCTGAGTCGCGACCGTTGCGGGTAGAGCCCCCGCCTTTTTTCTGTGCCATTTTTTACTCCTGGTGCTTTTCCGTGATTCGATGAAACAGGCAATTAAGCCTTGATCTCACCAATAAGAATCTCGGTGTAGTTTTGACGGTGGCCCTGATGCTTCTGATAGTGCTTGCGACGACGCATCTTGAAGATCGTGACCTTGGCATGGCGTCCTTGCGCAAGAACTGTAGCTTTAACCACCGCGCCAGCCACAAGCGGAGTGCCAATCTTTAATTGGTCACCTTCGCCTACGGATAGCACCTGGTCTAGCGTAATCTCTTGCCCAATGTCTGCCGGTATCTGTTCTATTTTAAGTTTTTCGCCAGTAGCAATGCGATACTGCTTGCCACCAGTTTTTACGACCGCGTACATGGGTTAACCTCTTGTTTTAGTGCAAATGGAATCCCGGCAAAACGCCGAGCCAGACATAATAGCGTCTAACCACTTGAAAGTCAAAAGAAAGTCCTGTGCATAAGCTCTCAAATCTGCTGGCCCTCGTGGCTAAAGACATGGCTGAAGTCGATGCTGTGATCCGTTCTCGCCTCAATTCCGAGGTTGTGCTGATCCGCACGATCGGTGATTACATTATTGGTGCGGGCGGCAAGCGTATGCGTCCGGCCCTGGTTTTGCTGGTAGCCCGAGCCCTCGGGTACCGGGGGGACCACCAGCATCTGATGGCTGCGGTAGTCGAATTTATCCACACGGCGACCCTGTTGCACGACGACGTCGTCGACGAATCGGCCCTGAGACGGGGTCGCAGCACCGCCAATGCGGTGTTTGGAAATGCTGCGAGTGTCTTAGTGGGAGATTATCTGTATTCCCGCGCTTTTGAGATGATGGTCGACATCGATGACATGCGGATTATGCAGATTATGTCGGGCGCCACGACGGTGATCGCTGAAGGCGAGGTGCTCCAGTTGATGAATGTCCATGACCCGGACGTCTCTGAAGCACGCTATTTGCAGGTCGTGCGGTTTAAAACTGCCAAACTATTCGAGGCTGCTGCCGAAGCGGGGGCAGTGCTTGCGGGTGCGGCTCCAGCCCAACGCGAAGCGGCTGCCGCGTATGGCCGGCATATTGGGACGGCCTTCCAACTCGTCGACGATGTGCTTGATTACAGTGGTGACGTGGGAGCGTTAGGCAAAAACGTGGGCGATGACCTAAGAGAGGGCAAGCCCACTTTGCCCTTGATTCGCGTTTTGGAAGTTGGTACTCACTCTCAAATAGAGCTTGTGAAAAAGGCTATTGAGAAAGGTGAAGCGGATTTTGATGCGGTTGCGCAAGCGATCCATGATACCGGTGCACTCGAGCACGCCCAGCGCTGCGCAGTGGCTGAGGCTGATATGGCCCGAGAGGCCTTGAATGCCTTCCCTGACTCGGAGGCTAAATCTGCCTTGCTGTCTTTTTGTACGTTTGCGACAGAACGGGATCGTTAAAACGGCGCCCTGATTGCGGGCTTGTCGAAGGCTTAGCGGTTAGCGCTTTGGGGCTAGTGCATGTATCGAGCGATGTAGAACGTGGCTGCCATGAGGCTTGGCAAAAGCGTGACCAATAAGCCGGACACCCATTTGACGATCAACCATGTTTGGTTCGTGAGCTCTTTGTGAAGTGTGCTTTCAACGCTTTGAATGGCGCTGCGCATCCGCCCTTCAAGACACGCGAGGTCTTCGCGCGTGGCTAGCGTGGGGATGATTGCTTCGATGCGTGTGATTCGTGTCTGCATAAAGCAAATTTTAACGAGGGCTGCACGGTTAAAGCAATGCGTAGCCCGCGTAAAAATTGTTAAAAGTTGTGTCAGAACTTATCGCAGTAAGTCGCGTTTTGTACTTGCGCGACCGACCAAGATCGTTAGCCCTTACAGGGGTGGCGCGCTAAAAAACTTCTCAGATCAGCCACGCAGCGGTCAGCTAAATACTCACAAATGCTGTGGCGCTCGCCTTCGTACACTAAGACTTCCCCTTGGCGCAGATTGGTGCGCATCGGCTGATACACGTCCGCAGCACCAATACGCCCAGCCCCAGGAACAACAACCAGGGTTGGACATTGTATTTTGTGCAACTGATCGCCCCATTCCTGCGTTGCCATGTACTCGATGAAACGCCCAATGAAGGGTATGTCGTTGCGTCCTAGTGCATCAAGAAATTCCTCCGCCTGCGGAGTACCGTGCAGGTGAGGCGGGAAGCGGTCATCGATTGTGTTAGCTAGGAATTGCCTCAAGCCAAACTGCTCGACCATGGGTAGCCAAGTCAACGCCTGACTGTTTCTTAGGCCAGGTGCGGACCCGAAAAGTGCCAGTGTTTTGATGCGCGACGGATGCTGCATAGCCAAATGTTGTCCGACATAACCCCCTGCAGAGTTTCCCACGAAGTGAGTCGCCCCAACCCCTAGGTGATCTAGAAGCGCAATGACATCATCCACCAAAGTGGACATATTCAAGGGCTGACTTTGTGTCGGTACTTCAGACTGACCATGGCCGCGCATGTCCATTCTTACAACACGATAGTCACGGCAAAGGGCAGGAACCCAGGGGCGAAACCGTTGGGCGTTCGCCATCGCGCCATGCAGCATAAAGATGGTCGGGGCGCCCGCCCACGAGTCGGTAAAGTCGTCTACGAAGAAATTAAGTTTCAGTCCTTCCCGCTCAAACGAATGTTGCACGCAACCCTCTCAATTCACTTGTATGCCGGCGCTCTTGATAACTGTGCCCCAGCTGTTAATCATGGAAGAAATTTGTGCATCATGCTGACTGGGTGAGTTGCCAATCAAACTAAGCCCTAACTCACCGGCACGCTTGATGACGACAGGATCACGTAGAGCCGTGACAAAGGCCTTGTTTAAGGTCGCGACAATGCTATCTGAGGTTTTGGCAGGAACATAAATGCCCCAGTAGGAGTCCGCTTCAACGCCTTTTATGCCACGAGAGAGAAAAGTTGGAACGTCTGGAACGAGTGGGTTGGTCGAATCGCCCGTAATCGCAAGAGCCTTGAGCCGACCCGCTTGAAGGTGTTGTAGCGCCGTTGTTGTTCCACCGAAATAGAACTGGACTTGACCGCCGAGCAGAGCATTCATCGCTGGAGTGACGCCTTGAAACGGGATGTGCTCGGCTTTGACGCCTGCCGCTCGTAAGAACATCTCTCCCGCTATGTGGGTAGAAGTGCCATAACCGCCAGAGCCAAAATTGTACTTGCCGGGATTTTGCTTTAACAGGCTCACGAATTCCTCAACGGTATTTGCGGGCACAGAAGGATGAATCAATAGCAGCAGGGGTGCTCGTGCGAGCATCGAAACACCACGAAAATCTTTGAGCGTGTCATAGGGAAGTTTCGGCATTAAGCTGTGATTAACCAAAATCGCCAAATCGGTACCCAAGACGGTGTACCCATCAGGTGCCGCTTGCGCCACTGCGTTTGTTCCGATCACGGAACCGCCACCGGGACGATTTTCGATGATTATCTGTTGCTTAACTGCATCCCCAACGGGGTTTTGTAATAGCCGAAGCAAAATGTCAGTTGTACCTCCCGCGGTGTATGGAATGATTAATCGCAGTGGTCGATCCGGGTAGGTTTGTGATTGAGCCGAGCCGATCGTTAAAAGTTGCAGCAAGATACAGCTAAGTATTTTTAAAAGTTGCATGATCTAGTCCTAAATGAAAGTATCCGTGTCAACCGTCGCCTCGATCTGCTTCCAAACAATGACGGCCGCGCCAAACTCCTAGTCAAAAAAAATCGTAACGCAGTGGTCGATCTTGCGTCGGCTCTCTAGCTTACTTTATGTCGGCTGGGAGTGGTTGCCGCTACGTTTGGCAACCACCTCGCAGCGAAGCAACCTGCCCAGACATTGCGACGCAGGCAAACCGCGTTACTTTTTTATTTATATTTGTGAGTAAGTATTGGCGATGCAAGACATCGTTTTTCAACATAAATGTCATGCTGCGAAAGTCAGAGCAATAATCGCGTATGACGCAGGTTTCCATGTTCGTACGGTTGATATAAAAATCAACGGAATATGTCGTGATGGAATTTCCCATTGCGTTAAAAGTGCCGATTTTGTAGTGGCATATGTCGTTGCTGGGAGGCGGTATACCCTCGTCGTTGGAAAACTGCACAAGCTCGTTATAAATGATGTCAATCAACTTTGGACTGATCATGCCATTACAAGCCCAGTAGCGGGTGCCGCTCTTCGACACGTGGATGGGGGCGGCACGAGGAGCGGTTACGAACAGCTTGTCGCCGACTTCGCCTCCACCGCTCGCGGCTGCTGGGCGAGACGGTGCGGGCTGAGCGGCTTGCGGCGCCGGAGGAGACGCTTGGTTTGCTGCGGCCGCCTGCGGAGCGCCCCCCACGCGTTCCATCACCCACTTGACATTTTTTTCGCCGTGAAAATGAAGTTTGCCGTTAATCAATTGGGCTTCGACGTTATAGAACTTGCCGTCGGTATAGACCTGTTTCCCAGAGAAGCTAGTGTGTGATGATGGTCTGAGTTCGATAATTTGCTGACCAACTTTAAAGTTGGGGCTATTCGTGCTGGTCGCGGTGCCTACGCCATTTTTCATCACGTAGCCGTACTTCCATTGCGCGCTATACCAATTACCGTCAAGCTCTGATATCAAGTCACCTGCATCAAGGTGTTTGTAGTCTTCTGGAGTCCCACAACCGGGATGTGCCCCTGAAAGGACTGGATAATCGCAAATCTCCTCGATACGCACCTTGTAGGCGTTAACTAGGCACTGCCGATCCTGACAACGATTGCGCGAAGTCAGCCATTGGCGTTGCGTCGATATCAAATTTTCCTGCGCGCCACTCCCAATATTGGACGCCATCATCTTCTTGTAGTTGGCACCTAGTACATCGTCTAGCCCGTTTAAGTATCCATCGCTACATATTTGTCTTTCGATAGCAGTGCCCGCTTTCTGACAATCAAAGCTAGCGGCTTGTGTGAGGGGCGTGAGCGCAAAAAAAGTGAGCAAAGCCAATACTAAGCAACGGGTGTACTGGGTGAACCTAGGCATAGTGGTCTCACAGAAGACATGAATATTAAAATGGTAATCGTTTTCGTGTGGTTGTGCTTCTCTCTACGCCTCGACCACATTTCCATGCAGATCGCGACGAGGCACTAAGAGCGTTTTACCGGTCCAAGAACCCTCGGAAGAAAGCCGCTGTGTTGGCTGCCAAGGTTTCAAAGTGGTACCCACCCTCTTGCACAATGACGGTGGGCAGCGCGATTTCGGCGAGCTGCTTGCCGAGTTTGCCAAAGCCCTCTGTAGTCACGGCTACTTTGGATTGTGGATCGTCTTTGTAGACGTCAAACCCCAGCGAGAACACCAGCGCGTCAGGTTTAAAGGCTTTCAGTGCTTCAAGCGCGCGCGCGACCTTTTCAAAAAACACCTCTTCAGAAGCGCCATGCGGCATCGGTAGGTTCAGGTTAAAGCCTTCGCCCTTTTGTGTCCCAGTTTCGTCATCGAAGCCGGCGGTCGCAGGGTAAAAATTTGTCGGGTCGCCGTGAACCGAGATATAAAAAACATCGTCGCGGCCATAGAAAATTTCTTGTATTCCTTGTCCGTGATGCATGTCGGTATCAAGGATGACAACGCGCTTGTATTTCTCTCGCAGCAGTTCAGCGGCAATCGCGGCGTTATTGATATAACAAAACCCGCCTGCAGCGTCTTTGCGCGTGTGATGTCCGGGTGGGCGGCAGAGCGCATAGGCACTCGAGTCGCCAGAGAGGACGGCTTGGGTTGCTGCGATCGCGGACTGAGCGCCCCAGTAGGCAGCTGTCCATGTGTGTTCACCCACAGCGGCGCTACCATCGGCCAAATAGCGACCGGCCTCGCCCAAGATTCCACGCAATGCATTGGGCTCGCGTACAAAGACATTGGGAATCACCTCGTCACCCCAGTCTTGCCCAACCTCCTTCCAACGCGCATGCGCAGTTTGCAAGAACTGCAAGTACTTGGGGTCGTGGACTGCAAGTAGAGGGGCCATTCCAGCATCAACAGGCTGCGTCACTGGCAGACTAAGTTCGGCCAAGCCCTTTAAGATCTGAACCGATCTCTCAGGCACTTCTTGTGGCACACGCATTTTCCCACGTGAAAAATAAGTCGTCGGGTGATGCAGTTGCTGATTAGGGTGAAAGAAAGATTTCATCAAAGGACCTTGCCTGTTTTTTTGATTATCATGACTGCCAAGCTCAGACGTGTCGATCTGGTCGGTAGATATCTCGCGTGTTCTGTCAAAGTCGAGGTGCCGTTACTGAGCGGCCGTTAAAGCCACGCCCTTAATCATTAAGCGGTAAAGAAAGCGTTTCTGTTCGGGGTCATAGTCAGCATTTGCCTGATGCATGACGGCTTGGTTATCCCAAATCACCATGTCACCAACCTGCCACCGGTGTCGATATTCGTATCGAGCATCTGTGGCGCGTTGGTATAAATCTTCGATCAAAGCGTAACCCTCATCAGCTGGCATGCCTTCAATCCCTTCCATTCGACCGGTATTCAAATACAACGCCGGGCGACCACTACCAGGATGACGAATGACGAGCGGCTGTAATGCAGTTGGTATTTTTGCAAGATCCTCAGGGCTGAGTTTGGTAAGTTCTCGCGGACTGCGGCTGCTTTGATGCACATGCAGAGACTTAAGGTGTTTAACAGTCTCTTTTAAGGAGTCAGGCAAATCGTCGTAGGCCTGTCGTACATCGACAAATTGCGTATCGCCGCCCGACTGGGGAATTTGGAGCGCATGCAAAGTGGTTGCTTTTGGCGGGCAGCGATCGTTAGAGTGATCGGTATGATAGTTTTCGCCGCGCACTTGGAGCTTGCCGTTCTTTCTGGGCAGATCGTCAGTGGAATTGCAGCCCACCATTGGATAGTCTGGAAGAACGTATTTTTTTAACTGTTGATCCATTAGGTCCCCAAAGATTTCGGCTGCGGCCATGAACTGGGGTGGAGTCAAGGCTTGTTTGCGAAACACCAGCACTGCATACTGTGCGAGTAATGTATTGAGCTGTTGCTTGGCAGCGGTTGTTGTAGGCTCCTTAAGATCGATGCCAGAAATTTCGGCGCCAAACTCTTTGCGGATCGGATGAATGATCAGTGTCATGGAGGTCTCAGCTAGTTGAATCTACTTTGCGCTAATACCAGTTTGTTTTGCAACGGTAGACCAGCGAACCAGCCCATCGTGGACAAGCGTTTTAAAGTCAGCAACTGTCATGGGTTTCGGCTTACCACCGTCTGCCGCAAGAAATTCAATGAGATCCTTGGATGCCAAGGCCTTATTCACGGAGAGATTGATGAACTCCTGGATGACGGGATCCACATTCGCCGGTCCGAGTAAGCCCCACCATTGTTGAATGTCGTAGTCCTTGATGCCTGCCTCTTGAAACGTTGGCATATCAGGTGCTGCCGCAGAGCGCTGCGCGCTTGTGACCGCCACACCCCGTAAGGTGCCATTCCGTATTTGTGGCAGCACCTGAGTCATGCTACCGATAGAGAATTCGATATGCCCTCCCATGGTGTCGGTCATGGCAGGGCTACCCCCTTTGTATTGAACGGCAGTCATACTGTTACCCAGCGCTTGGCTGAGCAGGACTCCTGCAAAATGCTGGATGCTACCAACGCCGGTCGCACCGTAATTCAAGTTGGGTGTTGCCTTTAAATAGGCGAAATATTCCCGCGCATCTTTACCCGGCGACTTAGGTTTTGCCGCAAGGGCAAGTGGTACTTCGCCAATCATTGCGATCGGAGTGAAGTCTTTGATAGGATCAAAAGGCAAGGTATTGACGACTGCTGGTGCCATCGTAAAAGTTGAGGACGCTACGAGCAGTGTGTAACCATCATTACGTTGCTTAGCGACGTAGGCTGCGCCGATTGCTGTGCCCGCCCCTGGCTTGTTTTCAATGACAACCGGTTGACCCCACTGTGCCGTGAGTTGTTTTGCAAGTTGGCGTGCAACGATGTCGTTAGAGCCACCAGGAGCAAATGGCACCACGAGCGTGACAGGTTTTTCAGGATAAGCGCACCAGGCGCTTGGGGCGATAAAAAAATTTAGACTGCCTAGGATGGTTGTGAGAAGCGCGGTGATTGTTTTCATTTGATTAATTTCTCTAGTCAGAGCCAACACACAATACTATGATAGGTGATCTTTTGAACAGGTAGGAAACTCAATGAAAGCGGCATGGTATGAAAAAAACGGTGAAGCAAAAGACGTCTTAATACTAGGAGAGCTACCCACCCCAGAGCCTGGGCCTGGCGAGGTTCGAGTAAAAGTACAAGTGTCTGGGGTAAACCCATCTGATGTGAAGTCCCGGCGCAATCGACCTATCTATGCACCGAAAATCATTCCGCATAGCGATGCGGGTGGTGTGATTGATGCAGTCGGTGCGGGCGTCCCGGCCTCACGTATTGGCGAACGCGTGTGGACTTGGAACGCGCAGTATCAGCGTCCGTTTGGTACGGCGGCCCAGTATGTTTGCCTGCCGCATGCGCAAGCGGTCAAATTGCCGGATCATGTCAGCTTCGATGGTGCTGCTTGTATGGGTATCCCGGGCTTAACTGCGTATGAGGCGGTGAGACGCTGCGGAGAAATTGCCGGCAAGACAGTGCTGGTGATTGGTGCCGCATCGTCCGTTGGGCATTACGCAGTGCAGATGGCAACTCTTAAAGGCGCGCGTGTCATCGGCACGGTGAGTTCGGAAAGCAAAGCTGCGCATGCGCGCGCGGGCGGTGCAGTCGAAACAATCAACTATAAAACAGAGAATGTTGCAGAGCGGGTAAAAGCGCTGACCGAGGGTCGGGGAGCTGATGCAATTATCGACATGGATTTCTCGACGACAACAGACTTAGTTCGAGACGGCGCTCTCGCGTCACACGGAACGGTGTCCTGTTTTGGTTCGAATAAGGTTGAGCCACCAACGATTCCGTTTCGCTTATGCCTCACAACCAGTCTGAGCTTGCAGTTTTTTCTTGTGTACGAGCTCACACCGGCAGAGCGAGCAAACGCCTTGACCGGGCTATGTGGCCTATTGCAGTCAGGCAAGCTCACGCACGCGATTGGTGCGCGGTTTAAGCTTGGGGACATTGTTGCTGCCCATCAAGCTGTTGAACAAGGCCAAGTAACGGGTAACGCGGTTATTGATATCGCTTAAGGCTGCTGACCCGCACGCAAAAGAAACCGCTCATTTAGATCGTCAAAATTCTTACAGCCGATTTGAGTGAGCACGGCGTTAATCTCACGGCGCAAAATCGCGAAAACTTGGTCTGCACCTTCTTGTCCAAGCGCCGCAACGGCGTATAGCGTCGGACGGCCAAAGAAGCAGAACTGTGCGCCCAGACATTTCGCAATCACAATGTCTGATCCGCGGCGCACACCGCTGTCGAGCATCAGTGTCATTTTGTCACCGACCGCGTGGCGAATGGCTGGAAGCATCGTGATAGATGATGGCGCGACATCTAGTTGTCGCGCGCCATGGTTTGATACGACGATACCGTTGAGGCCTAGCTCGGCAGCCTTTAGCGCATCCTCGGCATGTAGCAAACCTTTTATGATGAGAGGCCCGGACCACTGGTCGCGAATGCGCGCCACAGTATCCCAGTTGGTCATCGGAGCAGGTGTCAGTGTTCCATATAAATCGGCGACCTCGTCCGCCGAGGCACCGTCTGGCGCGTAGGGTTGCCAGTTGCTCATCATGGGCATGCCGCCTGCCTTTAGGTATTCAAGCACCCACCCTGGTTTAGTCATCGCATCCAGCATGATGGAGGGGGTCATCCGGAATGGTCGAGTAAAGCCATTGCGCTTATTACGTTCACGGTTTGAATTGACGGGTACATCAACAGTGATCGCAAGTACGCCTAGCCCCGCATTCTTTGCGCGTGCGACAAGATCGTGGTTAATGCGCTCATCACTTGTCGCATACATTTGAAACCAGACATTATCAGGCGCAATTTTTGCGGCATCTTCAAGTTTGAAATTGCTTGCGCTGGAAAGCAGAAAGGGGACGTTGGCTTTTTTGGCTGCGGCCGCAAGCATGGCGTCGGCCCCCGTGCGAAACAGTCCTGCCATACCCGTGGGCGAAATGCCGATGGGGCTTGCGTATTCACGTCCGAACAAGGTAGTCGTTTGATTGATTTTTGTGACGTCAGCTAAGTATCGCGGGACCAACTGATAGTCCTGGAATGCATTTCGATTGCGCACGAGACCGGTTTCGTCGTCTGCACCGCCATCGATAAAGTCAAATGCGATTTTGGGGAGGCGACGCTGCGCCATAGCGCGAAAGTCGTGGAGATTGATAGCGGTAGCCATAGCGGACCCAGTTAATTTGTTGACAGTGATGCGTTGATGAACAAACAGCAGATTTTAAAAAATTACTATAGTGTAGGTGTAATTTATAGTACAACTATGCATCGTTTTCTCTCGTCACTCATCATTTAACGGATCGGTCTATGAAAATCACGGTATCTGGAGCTAGCCCCTACGTGCGCAAGGTGATCGCCTGTGCGATTGCGCGTGGCATCGATGGGCAGTTTGAAAAATGGTCAATTCCAACAACGGATCCGGTGCTGTCGGATTCAAACCCGTTGGGCAAGATCCCGACCCTGATCACGGACGAGGGCGTGGCGATGTTTGATAGCCCTGTCATTTGCGAATACATTGACAGCATTGGCGCTGCGGCACCTTTGTTTCCTGCAGTCGGTCCCGCGCGCTGGAAGGCGTTGCGCCTTCAAGCGATTGGTGATGGCATCCTGGATGCGAGCCAGCCGCGTCGCCGTGAAATCGCGTTACCTCAGGATGAGGGCCGGATTGGCTATATCAAGCTGCAACAAGGTAAGGTAGCTCGCGCGCTGGCTGTACTTGAAGCAGAGGCTGCGTCGCTTGGCCAGTTAGCGACCGTTGGCGATATCGCGGTCGCGTGTGCACTCGGATATCTCGATTTCCGCTTTGCTAATGAGCCTTGGCGTGGCGCGCATCCGAAACTCGCTGCTTGGTATGCGAGCGTAGAGAAGCTAGCACCAATGGCTAAGACGATGCCTGTCGCCGCTTAAGGGTAAAACGCGTTACATCCGCCTTGGATGAAAAAGCGGCCCTCCTAGGAGGGCCGCTTTTTTACTGATTACTTAGTCAGTATCAAGCAACTTTAGGCGCTTCGCTCATCGCCACTTTCACCGAGGCCGGTGTGAATGGGATGGTACGCAGTCGCACGCCAATAGCGTCATACACTGCGTTAGCAATTGCGGCAGGCACCGTGGTAGGTGCTTGTTCACCAGCGCCCCAAACCGGTTGACCTGGTCGGTCAATCAGTGTTGTGACGACCTTAGGTACGTCTGGGAAGCGCAAGATTGGGTAGCTTGCCCAGTCAACACTAGTCACCGTATTGCCCGTCCATTTGACCTCTTCCATCAGCGTACGGCTGACGGTTTGGATCACACCACCTTCAACCTGGTTGATCACGCCATCCGGATTGATGATTTGTCCGCAGTCATGTGCGACATAGACGCGTGTCACGGCGATTTGGCCTGTTGTGCGGTTCACCTCAACTTCCGCTACCGTCGCAACGTACGTAATCGTATTGTTGTAGCGGACATAAGAAATGCCGCGGCCCTTTGCGATGTTACCTTGCGCACTTGCAGGATTTGGGCCCGGACGAGTTTGCCAGTTGGAAGCTTTTAGCACCGCTTTGATTACATCTACGGCTCGAGGATCAGAGAGATGTTTGAGGCGGAACTCGGCAGGATCCGCCTTCGCTGTTGCCGCCAGTTCATCCATGAAGGATTCGTTGGCAAAGCTATTTTCGATACGACCTGGGCTGCGCAAGTGCGAGGCGCGGAATATCGGCTGCTCAATATGCTTAGTCGTGACCTTGATATTTGGCAATGCGTAGGGTGCGGCTGAGTTCTGAAACAAAAAGCCAACCCAGTTACCGGGACGAGGATTCCCCGTTTCGGCCGTCGCAAGCAAGGGAAAATCTAGCGGCTTAAACGCTGCAATATGGTTCAAGGCGATATAGAAATCACTTTGCCAACCTGTCACATTACCTTGCGCATCAAAGCTGGCCTCGAAGTCCATTGTTCTGGGGGGGCTCTTAGGTGCCAACGCGGTTTCATCGTGACGCATCCATTGCACGCGCACTGGTTTGCCAATTAATTGTGCAATCAGAGCAGCGTCCGCCGTGGCGTCCTCGTGACCGTTACGTCCGTAGCAGCCAGAGCCATCCAAGTAGATCAAGCGGATAGAGTCTTTGGGCAACTTCGTGAGCGTCGCGATCTCGTCTTGCATCGAATGCGTCGCTTGCGATGCCGACCACAAAGTCATTTTTCCATCGCGGAAGTCTGCAACGGCACAGGATGGGCCAGAAGAGGCGTGCGTTTGGACAGCAAAGTTGTAGGTAGCTTTGATACGTTTGGCGCCGCCCGAGAGTGCGGTGTCTATGTTGCCAACGTTTTGAGTCACCTCGGTCTTTGCGATCGGTAACTGACGCCAGTGTTCGTATATTTTTGCTTGAGGCGGGAGTTCACGACCAGCAGACCAGTTTGCCTTCATCGCCTGCGCTGCTTTCACAGCACCCCACTCGTCCTTACAAATGACCGCTAGGAAATTATCTTTGCGGACTGTTTGTACATAACCCTTCACTTTCTTTGCAGCTGAGTCGTCAAAGCTCACTAGATTCGCGCCAACCTGCAGTGGTCGTATGACTCGCGCATGGAGCATACCGGGTAGGCGGAAATCATGTACGAAAGGGTGTTCGCCTGAGACCTTGTCAGGGATATCCACGCGCTGAATGGATTTGCCGACGACCGTATATTCCTTATGTGATTTGACGGGCGCTTTAGGATCAACCTTGAGCTTAAAGCCTTCGCCGATAACATCTCCGTAGGAGAGGCTTTGCCCAGGCTTAGACGCAGCGGTGATCACGCCGTCTTTTATGCTGAGTTCGGTGACAGGAACTTTTAGCTTTTCAGCCGCGCGCGCAAGTAACGCGATCCGCGCGTTTGCAGCAGCGATACGTAATTCAGCACCACCTTGAGAAAGCGTAATTGCACCGCCCGTTAACCACTGATCGGGGGTAGTGGCAGTGTCACCCATGATCATGTCGATTTTGTTGAAGGGAACAGACAACTCTTCTGCTGCAATTTGCGAGAGTGCTGTTTTTGTTCCTGTGCCGAGATCGACCTTACCAACAAAAACGGTTACCTTGCCATCACGATCAATCGAGAGCCATGAATCGAGTACGTCCTTGGCAACACTTTTAGGAGGCCGCAGACCGTAGTTTGCGGAAGCGGGATTGACTCCCATTGAAAAACTAACAACTAACATACCAGCGCCGCTGGCTTTCAAAAATTCGCGTCGTGTGAATGCGTTCATGAGTTCACCTGTGGATGAATAAGTCGTGGATGGGTTTAGGCAGCAGCGATGTAGCGTTTAACCGCTGCCACAATCCGCTGATGGGTGCCACAACGACACAGATTTCCTGCAAGCGCCTCGTTAATTTGCGCGTCTGTTGGATTTTTATTGTTGGCGAGAAAAGCGCTAGCCGTCATGATCATGCCGTTGATGCAATAACCACACTGCACAGCTTGCTCTTCGATG
>JBILJY010000201.1:0-4716 GCA_044376975.1 Burkholderiaceae bacterium
GGCCGAGACAAATATCTTTGAATTTAAAGATGCTCGGCTGGTGCAGCGCTTACAACAGAAATGGGCTGCTGCGAAGACTGAAGGTTTTACGATTGCGCATTTTGGTGATTCGTTGGTGCAGGGGGGATATGCCGCCGAGATCGCTCGCAATCGCCTCCAGAGCATAGGCGGGAGTGCAGGGCGCGGCATGGTGTTTCCGTATTCGATTGCCAAGACTTATTCGCAAAATGACTACAAGTCTACGTTTACCGGCGAATGGGCCACGGCCAACAGCGTTCAACAGACACCGCGCTTACCCCTCGGCGTTTCTGGCTTTGTCGCAAGAACCAGTGGTGCAGACGCTTCCTTTACGTTGAATTTCGTGTCGACTCCTGAACCTGGCAAGAAGCTCGTTAAGTTCTTTTACGTTGCTACCTCAACAGCGTTTACGTTACGCGTACAGTCGGGTAATTTCGAACACAATGTTGTTGTGCCGAGCGGCGGTGCACAGCCACGTTCGCAAATGCTTACCTTGAGCTTTCCTGAGCTCTCTGACACGCTGCGATTCGAACTCCGCAATGCAAGCCCCAATAGCGGCGGTTATTTTGAAGTGCATGGTGTCAGTATTGAAAACACGACGCCAGGTGTGATGTATCACAACCTAGGGGTTGGCGGCGCCACCTACAGCGCGTTGCTCAATCAAACATACTTTGAAGAACAGTCGGCGCAGTTGGCTCCGGATTTAATCGTGCTCGATTGGGGCACCAATGATCTCGTCTATAAAAACAGTATTGCACCCGACCTCGAAAAAATTATGGTGCAGACCATCAAAAGGGTCAAGGCGAAACATCCCCAGGCAGTGATCCTCATCACGTCCGCGCAGGACATGAATTTTAGAAGAAAGAACATCACAGCCGCGTGGGATTTTGCAGAGTTGGCTCGACGCGTCGCCTTTGAAAATGATTGCCTGTTTTACGACTGGTATCGCGTGGCAGGGGGAAGAGGGGCGATGACAATTTGGACAGCTTACGGTCTTGCCAGTACCGATAACATTCACTTGACCGGTATAGGGTATGCAGTCAAGGGAGAGCTCTTGGCGCAGTCCCTGTTAAACACGCTTGAGCGCTTCAAGCGCGAGCCAGCGATTAAATCTTTAGAAATAAAAACAACAGTCAACATTCAACCCCATTCAGTGGTGGGTTGGTTAAAAGAGCTGTCACCCGTACCAAACAAACGCATTTTTTATCGATAGCGCGATGAGCGATGACATGCGCTCAGAATTCATTCACGCAATCGAGCATATTTGCGTAGCGAAACCTATGATGCCTTGGTCGTGATTGTCGGTGCGTCCGCCTTGGCGATGCCAGAGTTGATGTCCAACGCGATCAACAGCTGCTTAGGCTCAACCGATAAGCCTGTGCTGGCCTATATCAGCCCCCATGCGCCAAAGATCGGTGCCTTGCTGACCCAAGGTGGCGTACCCGCGTTTTCAGCGCCGGAGAGCTGTAGCGCAGCCCTAGGTGCGATGCTGCATGCGGCGCAGTGGAAAGCCCAGCCCCAGACCGCAACAGCCAAGAACACCATTCAGCTAGACAAGATCCCAGCGGGTGCACTCGACGAGGCACAAGCAAAACAACTGTTTGCGAAATTCGGGATTTCTTGTGCGAATGAAATCGTGGTCACCAATGCCGAGCAGGCTGCGCAAGCAGCGACCAAGCTTGGTAATCGTGTCGTCCTCAAAATCCTCTCGTCAGAGATTCTGCACAAGTCTGACATGGGTGGTGTGACTGCAGAGCTACTCAAAGACACGACGATGCGCTTACTGCCCGCAACCGGTGGGCTGACACCCGAGACCGCTCGCGACATGGCGATGGAACTCAAAACCTGGCCCCTGCTAGACGGCTACCGCGGCCGCGCACCCGCCGATGTGGATGCGCTGGTCGCAGCGATTGTGGCGTTCTCTGAAATGGTCGCTCAGCTGGGTGAGAAGTTAGTCGAAGCCGAGATCAACCCGCTGTTTGTGCTCGAGCGCGGGCAGAGCGTTAAAGCTGCGGATGGGATTGCTGTGTTTGAGGCGTAATTCAGTTAGGATTTAAGCGGCACGTTTCGCGTGTGGCCTAATTTCCTGCTGGATGAGTTTCCCGATGTTGTCTTCGGCTTGCTTCAGATCGAAGGAACTCTGCAGATTGAGCCAGAATTGCGCCGTCGTATCGAAGTAGCGGGCAAGCCTTAACGCGGTATCAGGTGTGATGGCTCTACGCTCGCGAACAATATCGTGAATCCGTGGCGCCGGCACGTGTAATGCCATAGAGAGGGCGTGGGCAGACATCTCTAGCGGCGCTAGATATTCTTCTCTTAAGATCTCACCCGGATGGACTGCGCGCATTTTGTTTGTGGCCATGGTTATTGCCTATTAGTGATAGTCGACAATCTCAACTTGCTCAGGTCCCGAACTTCCCCAAACAAAACAAATACGCCATTGGTCATTGATGCGAATACTTTGTTGACCAAATCGATCGCCGCTTAGAGATTCGAGTCTATTTCCCGGCGGTGACCGCAAATCGCGAAGTTCAACTGCATCATCGAGCATTTGTAGCTTTCGTTGCGCAACTATTTCAATTTGTCGAAATCTTTTGGACTGCTTGCCTTCATATAGCGAACGCGTTTCATTGCAAAAAAATGAACGTATTGTCATTTGGGATGGGATTGTATAACGCAGTGAGTATAACGTAAAGTGTTATACATTAAACAGTAAACAGCTTACGACGTGTCGTATCTTCCATGAATATACGCAGTGCAATTTTAGTTTTTTAGCGTTGAAAAATTGACCACTCACATAGCTATTTTTTGTAACAAAGTTACTGTTGCAACCGCTAACAACCATTAACAATTCCTAACCAAATACTTGCTCCACAAGCAAATATACGAATAGAAACGACTCACAATAACGCCTGAGATTTCGTCACGGATCAAAGCGTGCTCACACCTAAAGTAGTTGAACAAAACACCAAAGCCTACGAGCGCCTCGAGGCAACGATGGCGCAGCTTTGTCAGGCCGTTGCGGATTTGCGCGTTCAAATGGTGCAAGGCCAAGCTGAACTGCGAACCGAGATAGCCTCAGTCCGAACTGAGCTACACAAGGAGATCGCACAAACCCGTGAAGATCTGCACAAGTACTTTGATAGAAAGTTTATGTGGCTGCTCACAACCTATTGTGGCAGCTTGTTCACGCTCTTAGGCTTCTTAGCTAAACACCTATTAGACAGCTACGCCAAATAATCAACCGATAACCAGACGGCGTGACAGGGGGAAGGGCGGGGCTTAACATCGCCATAGAGGGCCCCAACGCCAATGGACTTTATCACCCATTGCGATCTCTACCTATGCCTTTGTGCGTACCATAGCGGGTTCATTTTCAACCAGCAGAGGACTGCACGCTATGCCATTTACTCCCCCATCTTGCCACCCCACACTTGACCAACAGGCTCAAATCTTGAGGCAGATCCAATACGATCAAACCTACGCAAGAAAAGAGCTCGAAACCTTGCGCGATGCGCTAGAGAAACGCACCACCAACCTGTTCCGCCTGCAGCTTGGCGCCATCACCCTGACCGGTGCGCTTGGCTTCGGTGCAGAGCTCTTGGGTAGTCTGTTGCCTATGTAAGGTGTTCTGCAAGGCCATCTGTATCCAACTAATCTCGCCGCGGCCACTGAATCGCTACCAATTTACTAGCCAATCGACTGGACTGTCCCTAGTCTGTTAGACGCTTAGAGCCTTTGATTTTTTCGCATGAGCAAGACCATGAGCACATCCCGTTTACCCTTAAGTTTAAATAAGAAGCCATTCGTCGGATTGTCGAATGCGGCGACTTAATTATGCATAACGCATAATGCTCTGAAGTAGGACGCAGTGATGGAATAGTGATAGTTGACTCGTGTATCGGCGCGGATGATTCCGGACAGTGGCGATACGTAACCCGATGTCTCATGAGGTGATCTACCCGATATCGTGTTAATTTTGGTTCAAACAATCAAAAACAAGGGGACAACATGAAAGGCGTAGTGGTATTTCCACAGCCGCGCGCTGCGGAGGTCTGAATTAGGCCGTGTTAATTTTTCCCTAGTGTCCTCGCGTACTCTTTGTGGATGTAGTCGATAAAGCTTTGGGTTGCGCTAGAGATCTCTTGTTTTTTTCGTACGACTATTCCATAGCGTCTTGCTAGTGCCACATCCGTAACCCGGAGGGTAGGTCGTTTGTGTTTTGCGTTCGCCTGCGCCATCGATTTCGGAAGAAAAGTAATCCCGTTGCCTGCATCCAGCATGCCAAGCAATGTGTTTAGCTGTGAAGCCTCGCGAAGAGACTGGATGGGCAGATTACGTTTTTTTCCCTCTTCTTCGATCACACGGATAAGCGTTGTGTATCTGTCTAATATCAGTAGAGGATATGTAAGGACTTTTTCAAGCATAACTTCCTTAAATTTGGCTAAGGGATGCCCTCTTGGCACGACAAGCAATAGCTCTTCGTCTGCAAGGGTTTGAAAACGTAGCTTGTTTGAGTCGCCGTCAAAGGCAATCACTGCAAGATCAGCCTCGCCGGACTGCACTTTGTCGATGACCTCCGGGTATTGCAGATCGAGAAGACGGATATGAACATCGGTGTACAGTTTCTGATAGCCATTAAGAATACTGGGCAACGCTGTCGCAGCAATCATGGGTGTTGCCGCGATCACAATCCTA
>JBILJY010000202.1:0-4694 GCA_044376975.1 Burkholderiaceae bacterium
TTTGCCGGGAAACCATTCTTGAATGATATCGACTCTGACATGCACGCCTTCTTGGAGTGCGTTACTGATTGCTAAGAAAACAACAAAGCACATCAAGTAGGAAGAAACGGTAAAAGACCATGTATCAGGATCGTTCAGCACGTAGCGTGTAAAGACCCCGTAACAGCTAATTAGAGTGATCAGCAGTATTAGCCAGCCAGAAACATAAGCCATTAAATTATTGAAGCGGGTGATCCAGGTAATCGCAGTTGTCAGAGACCTTGACTGAACAATCATAGGCCTCCCGCCACATCTATTGTGGTGCCGGTTATATAACAAGGCGCATCTAACAGCGCCCACACCACTACGTCGGCTATTTCTGATGGATGTGCAGCCCTGCCAATCGGCGTAACCGTTGAGAACTTTTCAATACGACCAGGCCCTCCCGCCTGCGCATGCAGTTCGGTGGCAACGCCGCCAGGGGCGACACCGATGACTTGGACCCCTTCTTTAGCGACTTCGCGTGCGAGGCCAAGGGTGAAAGTGTTCAGTGCAGCCTTAGAAGCCGCATAGTCAACCCAATCGTTAGGGCTTCCTGTCCGCGCGGCAATTGACGAAACATTGATAATCTTTCCGCCCTTGCCGCCATGGGCGGTGGATAGCTGCTTCAAGGCGTGTTGTGCGCAGAGTATCGGGCCAATTACGTTGACATCGAAGGTCTTATGCAGGGTTTCTAAGTCAACATTAGAAATCTTGCGTCCAACCTGTCCAACATATCCTGCGTTATTGACTAGACCGCCAAGGACACCAAATTTATTTTGAGCAAACTTGAACATCTTTTCGATGTCGGCAGGGTTGCCGACATCAGCCTTGATGGCAGCGCATTGATAGCCCTCGGCTTGCAATCGGGCGACCAAGGCATTTGCCGCGGAGTCGCGAGAGACGTAGCTAAAGCAGACTGGGACATCACGTTTGGCGAGTTGCTCCACTACCTCTGCGCCAATCCCTCGCCCGCCTCCCGTGACAATGATCACATCTTTTCTTGGCTTGTCTGTGCTCATTATGGGCACTCTTGCATTGGTCCCGCTGTTGGGCGAGCTGATACTTGTCCGCGATACTTGTTAATCAACGCGATTAGGCGCTTGCCGTCAGGTGAAGCCTTGGGCTCGATTTCAACCTTAAATACATCGTTTGCAGCAGCAATCAGGCGATCAAATTCAGCTTGCTTTGGGACACACATTCTTGCGCCGGCAGCACTCAGTTTATCCATTGTTGAAAGATAGGCCTTGGAATATTCAGCGATACCCCAAGCCATCGTTTCCTCGCCTACTGCATACATAACTTTGCGGTCAGCTTCAGATAAGCGCTTCCAAGCAGCATTCGATACGTTGATCGTTCCGAAGGCGATGGAGTGGTCAATACGTGTGATGAACTTAGCAGGCTCGTACAGTTTTAATGAGAGCACTCCGTTATAAATCATCAGGGTACAGTCAACTGTACCTAAATTCAAAGCAGTGTATAAATCGGAAGGTGGAAGCACAACGGGACTGCCACCCCAGCGTTTGATTGTCTCTGCTTGCCAACGTCCGGCAGTCCTGATTTTGACGCCCTTCCATTTTTCAGCGCTACTCACGAAGTCCTTGGTGCAGGTCACCGGATCGGGCAAGAGCACGGGTGGAGCAGAAACTACGCGAGAGCCACGTTTTTCATAAATGGTATCTAAGATAGGCATGGCTTCTTTGTTAAACGCAGATAAGCCTTGTACGTCGAGCGGGAAGCTGAAAGGAACATCTAAAGGCGCTAAGTCAATAATTTCGCCAGAAACGTAAGGCGTAAACGAAAGCGCAGCATCGACCACGCCATCTTTCATGCCATCGACCATCTTGTTACCCACTAAGCTGCCAGCCCAATGAATCCGAAATTTAATACGTCCATTAGTTTTCTCCGTGACACCATCGGTCCAGCGTTTGACAAGCTGAGAAGAGAAATCAGTCTCGGGGAATGCTGTCGCAAACTGAAGGGTCTGAGCCTGAGCGCCGCATGAAAAAATTGTCAACGCAGCAACAGAGCTAGTTAACCATTGTGCAACTTTTTTATATGATTTTGCGTTAGTCATACTTGTCTCCATTTTGTTAGATGTCTATGAATCTATTTGTGATTCATTAGGTTTTTGCTTTTAGTGTTTTACTTCAACTGCGAAACAATTGTCTCAAGCTTTCTTGCAGGATTCGTCCCATCCCAATTGAGAGATGCTTGCTGCATGAGTAATAAAAACTGATCTTGCATATCATTGACCTCGATCACCTCTAGCATGCCAGGCATGTCTGTCGTTGTATCGAAATAAGCAAAACGAATGCCGCGAGGCGTTGAGCCTTCGAAGGCAAGTTCGTAGCCCATTTTCTGAAAACGGGCTACTTCTTTTTCAAACGTTCGCGTTGCAAGTCCTAAATGATGATACCCATAGCCGCGTTTGTTGATGACGTCACGGTAGACTGAAGGCTTGTCATCCAATGGTTGTATCAGCTCAAAGCACATATGTCCGGAAAACCCTAGCGCAAGACCCATCTTCATTTCGGTGGGCTGACCCTTATATTTTGCCGTTTTCAGTGCGTATTCGTCTGAATAAAACCAGGGGCCAATGTTGTATTTTTCTCCGAAGTCTTTCATGCCCTGATGAAGATCTTCCACCACGTAAGCCACTTGCGCTATGCCGCCTAGCGGTTGACCGAAACTCGTTTCTGTCTTCATCTAACGCCTCCTTACACCGCGATTGTTGAATTTTTTTACGCAATCCAAACTAACACGGGACAAACGCTACCGTCAATGACTTACGCCAGCCTCACCATCCATTTGTTCGTATCTGGTACCAAGCCATATTGGATATCGATGAGTTGCTTGCGTAGGCTTAGCGTGATGGGTCCGGCCGCTTGAGCGTCGAGGCGATAGTTAAACTGATCGCTTTTTAGTGCGTTGATCGGGAAAATTAATGCTGCTGTTCCACAGGCAAAAATTTCTGTAACTTGCCCGCTCGCCAGACCATCGCGCACTTCGTTTAGGCTAACCAAACGCTCTTGGACGTCATGTCCAGAGGCTCGAGCAAGCGCAATGACGCTTGCTCTCGTCACGCCGGGCAAAATACTGTCTGACAACGCGGGCGTGACAAGTGTTCCGTTTTTAAGAACAACAAAAATGTTCATGCCGCCAAGCTCTTCGAGATATTGGCCGTGCTCAGCGTCGAGGAAGAGCACTTGCGGACATCCGTTGCGGCGCGCTTCATTTAAGGGGGCGAGCGAACCCGCGTAGTTGCCAGCGCATTTGGCATAGCCCGTTCCGCCTTTGGCCGCCCGCGTACGCTGGGTTGATACCCAAATCGGCACGGGTGAAACACCGCTGGCAAAGTAGGGCCCCGCAGGGCTACCAATGACGTAGTACGCAACCTTATCCGCACCGCGCACGCCCAAGAAAGTCTCGTTTGCAATCATAAACGGACGGAAGTAGAGGCTGCTTTCTGGGGTGTTAGGGACCCACTCCTTATCGAGCTGCACCAGCTCTTTTAACGACTGAACAAATAAGTCTTGTGGTAGCTCGGGTAGCCCAAGGCGCTCAGCACTATTAATGAAACGTTGTGCGTTAAGCTCAGGTCTGAAGGTCCAAATCGAGCCGTCTGGATGTTGGTAGGCTTTGAGCCCCTCGAAAACAGCCTGTGCGTAATGCAGTACGAGGGAAGCGGGATCTAGGGTGAGCGGAGCGTAGGGAATAGCTCTGTGGTCATGCCACCCTTGGCGCACGTCCCAGTCGATCGCGACCATATGGTCAGAGTAGTGTTTCCCAAACCCAGGGTTGTTCAGTATGGTCTGACGTGTGAAAATAGGCGTAGGCGTGGCTGAGCGTGCTTGATGAAACTGCGCGTTCACAGAAGTCTGCATGGTGATTTTCTAGAATGAAAAATTAATTAATTGTGGGGCTCACATACTTAAAGCGCCGAGCGTGGTGATTGTTTAGTTGGGCGCACCTTTTGAATCTTAAAGCGGATTGATAGGCAAATGAAACTGATTTTTACTTTACTGCTAGCGACTCTCTCGACTTTTTCTTCAGCAGCCTTTGCTCAAGACTACCCCAATCGACCAATCAAGTTGATCGTCCCTTTCCCACCTGCTGGTGGTACCGATAACGTAGCGCGTTTGTTTGTTCAGGAAGTTTCGCAACGACTTGGGCAGACAGTCGTGATTGAAAATCGTGCTGGTGCTGCAGGGGTGATTGGTGCTGATCTCGCTGCTAAGGCAGAGCCTGATGGTTATACATTACTGTTGACGACCAATAGCACGCATGTGATTGGCCCACTGCTCAATCCAAAGACACCTTATTCGCCGGTGAAAAGCTTTACGCCGATCATTTATCTGGTGCACTCGCCTTCAATCATGATCGTACCGTTAAGCTCCAAAGCCACAACGGTCTCTGAGTTCATCGCACTTGCCAAAGCCAATCCCGGAAAACTGAATTACGGCTCGGCTGGAATTGGTGGGATTCCCCACTTGTCTGGTGAACGTTTTCAGGCTTTATCTGGAACCAAGATGACGCATGTGCCTTACAAGGGTACAGCGCTAGCAGTGCCGGATTTGCTAGCCGGTCGCCTTGACGTGATTTTTGATAGTTTCTCTTCGGGCTACCCGCATGTGCGCGATGGTAAGGCGCGTGCGTTAGGCGTTTCTTCGGCT
>JBILJY010000203.1:0-4682 GCA_044376975.1 Burkholderiaceae bacterium
AAGCGTTACCGATGCGTGATGTGGTTGGATGAGACAAACCTTTGAGCGCCTGGATGAAACATACCGAGGCGACCAGATACAGCATCGTCACAACATTAATGGAAATCATGCGTGACCTCCAGTACCTGCTGCTTTGTCTGCGGTTTTCTCTTTGGGCGCTTTCTTTTTAAACATTTCAAGCATGCGTCGGGTGACTAAGAAACCGCCGAATACGTTGACCGCAGCGAGCGCCACAGCAAACACGCCCATGCCGCGTGCCAGGCCACCTTCGGTGAGCGCAGCTGCCAACATGGCACCCACAATCACAATCGCTGAAATTGCGTTGGTCACGGCCATCAGGGGCGTATGCAGGGCAGGGGTGACGTTCCAGACGACGTGATAGCCGACATAGATTGCCAAGACAAAAATGATGAGGTTCACCAAGGTAGGATCAAGCGCATCCATTATTTTTTCCTTAAATTTGTGCCGCCCTCGCAGACGAGGCAGGCTTGAACAATATCGTCATCGCGCGCAATCGCAAGATTGCCTTCTTTGTCGATGATGAGCTTGAGGAAATCCAATACGTTGCGTGCATACAGAGCAGAGGCATCGGTTGCGATCATGCCGGGCAAGTTGGTCAGGCCAACAAGCGTCACACCGTTTTCTTGCACGACTTGGCCTTTTTGCGAAAGCGGGCAATTACCGCCACGCTCAACGGCCAGATCCACAATGACCGAACCCGGCTTCATGGCACGCACCGTCTCGGCTGAAATCAAGGTTGGTGCGGGGCGACCAGGAATCAAGGCGGTCGAAATCACGATGTCCGCTTGCTTGCAGCGCTCGGAGACCAAGACGGCCTGTCGTGCCATCCAGCTCGCCGGCATGGGTCGGGCATAACCGCCCACGCCTTGCGCGATCTCACGCTCTTCATCAGTTTCAAACGGCACGTCAATAAACTTTGCACCAAGCGATTCAACTTGCTCTTTTGCAGCGGGACGCACATCCGATGCTTCGACGACTGCGCCTAAACGCTTCGCGGTCGCGATCGCTTGTAGTCCTGCCACGCCGGTACCCAAGATCACGACGCGTGCGGCTTTGATCGTGCCGGCCGCTGTCATCATCATGGGGAACATGCGGCCGTAGTAATGAGCGCCAAGCAACACGGCCTTATAACCAGCCAAGTTTGCTTGTGAAGATAAGACATCCAAACTTTGCGCACGCGTGGTGCGTGGTGCTGCCTCGAGCGCAAAGCCCGTGATGCCAGCTTGAGCCATCGCATCGAGGCCCGCTTCATCAAAGGGATCCAGCATACCGACTACAGCTGTACCGGCTTGGATTTTGCCCAGTTCGGTTGCGTCCGGTGCACGAACTTTGAGAAGTAGCGCAGCCGACAGCGCTTGCGCGGCATCGGTCAGTTGCGCACCCGCTTGCTCGTAGGCCGCATCGCTAAAGTGGGCGGCAAGTCCCGCCTCGCGTTCAACCAGCACTTGGTGGCCGGCGGCGACGTATTTTTTGACGGTTTCAGGGGTGGCGGCAACCCGGGTCTCGCCATCGCGTGTCTCGCGCGGAATCCCAATGCGCATAGACTTCTCCAAATAGAAAAAAATGAATCCCTGATTTATACACCATGAGACCCCGTGGCGCTCTGCATGACCACAGAGCCCTTTCTCAGATCCCGACTACAATTTCGTTCAATATGACTGATTCAGCCTCTAGTAAGCCTCTTAGCGCAAAAAAGCGCGTCGTTGTCGGTATGTCCGGCGGCGTTGACTCGTCTGTCACCGCTTGGCTTCTGAAGGAGCAGGGCTATGAGGTTGTGGGTCTTTTCATGAAGAACTGGGAAGACGACGATGACTCAGAATATTGTTCCACCCGTCAGGATTGGCTAGATGCCGTGAGCGTGGCCGATGTGTTGGGTGTCGACATCGAGGCTGTGAATTTTGCGGCCGAATATAAAGACAGGGTGTTCGCGGACTTTTTACGCGAGTATTCTGCGGGACGCACGCCCAACCCCGACGTGTTGTGTAACGCAGAGATCAAGTTCAAGGCGTTTCTGGATCATGCCATGTCACTTGGTGCCGATCATATTGCAACGGGTCACTATGCACGCGTCCGCTCCGTTCAAAGCGCGGCAGGGCCACGCTTTGAGTTGCTCAAGGCCTTGGATCACACCAAGGATCAGAGCTACTTTTTGCATCGCTTAAATCAGGCACAACTATCGCGCACACTTTTTCCGTTGGGTGAGATTCCTAAAAGTGAAGTGCGACGCATTGCCCACGAACTCAAGCTATCGAATGCTGCGAAGAAAGATTCCACCGGAATTTGTTTTATTGGTGAGCGGCCCTTTCGCGAGTTTTTAAATCGCTATCTGCCAACTAAGCCTGGTCCGATTTTGACCGAGTCGGGTAAGCAAGTCGGTAAGCACCACGGTTTATCGTTCTACACCCTGGGTCAGCGCAAAGGCTTAGGTATTGGCGGTGTGAAAGGGCACCAGCATGCAGATGGCACGGGCCCGGTCTGGTATGCCGCGCGCAAAGATCTTGAAAACAATGCGCTGTATGTGGTGGAAGGCCACGAGCACCCGTGGTTGCTGTCTGACGCATTGTCTGCCGATCAGGCGAGTTGGGTGTCTGGAGTGGCCCCTGAGGCGGGTGGTTATGCTGCGAAGACCCGGTATCGGCAAGCAGATGCGCCTTGCACCTTAAGCGCTGCCACGGCACAGGTTTTCAATTTGAGTTTTTCAGACCCGCAGTGGGCCGTGACACCCGGACAATCTGCGGTGTTGTACGACGGTGATGTTTGTTTAGGCGGTGGAATGATCGCCAGCTAGGTGACGATGGCGTGTGCCCGAAGAAGTGCGTTAACTGACGACCGGAACCGTGTCGATAAAGCTCTGTCGTAAAGACAGCTTCGCGTAATGACGGCTCAGATTAGGTGCGCTGCTACGCCACGCAATTTGCGGGAAGCGAAAATCCAGATAGCCCAGCACCACACCTACAGCTATGTCCGCTAGGCTGTAGCCAACACCCATGCAGTGCGACTGTGTTCCCAGATCATTTTCCATTGCAGCTAAGGCTGCATGAATCTTTCCGTACTGGCGGTCAATCCACTCTTTGCTCTGCTGTTCGGCAGGGCGCTGTAGTTCTTTCACAATGATGATTGCTGCATCGAGCGTCCCGTCGGCTAAAGCTTCCCAACATTTGACGATCGCGCGTTCGCGACCCGTCTTGGGAATCATGTGGCTGACAGGTGAGAGTGTGTCGAGGTATTCCACGATTACGCGTGAATCATAAAGAGGCGTATCGTCGTCTGTGATCAGGCAGGGTACTTTGCCCAGAGGGTTGTACTCAGACGCTTTCGTGTCGGCGGCCCAGACGTTTTCTAATTGCAACTCGTAGTCGAGTTTTTTTTCAGCCATCACAATGCGTACTTTGCGAACGTAGGGACTTGTGAGAGAAGCAATTAGTTTCATGTAACCGACTAAACAAAGATTAGCTAAAGTGCTTTCGCAGGGGTGCTCCCAGCAAAAAAGCATACGCTATACAGTGTATCCGCTAGGATAGGCTCAATGGCTTATGCGAGGGAGTGATAAACTTCTTTGCATCCATTGTGTTGTTTTTTTGTCGTAAACCCACCTATGAAAACTAATTCATCCTTGAGCTCACTGAACGCGGTATCGCCACTTGACGGGCGCTATGCCTCGCGTTGTGACGGGCTGCGGCCACTTTTGTCCGAAGCGGGCTTCATGGCGCACCGTGTCGAGGTCGAAATTGCCTGGCTGATCGGTTTGTCTGAGGCGGGTTTGTCCGAACTTCCGGTTTTCAGCGCTGGTGCACGGGCCAAACTGTTGAGCCTGGTGTCTAACTTTTCGGAAGCCGATGCCGAACGCATTAAGGATATTGAAAAAACCACTAACCACGATGTCAAAGCGGTTGAATACTGGCTAAAAGAGAAGGTTGCGGGCGACGCCGAACTCGAGCGGGCAGGCGAGTTTATTCATTTCGCCTGTACGTCAGAAGACATCAACAACACCTCGCACGCGTTAATGCTGGGCCGTGCCCGGGATACGGTGGTCTTGCCACAGTTACAAAAGGTCTATGCGGCGGTGCAGCATATCGCAAAGACGCAAGCGGCTCAACCTATGCTTTCGCGCACGCACGGCCAGCCTGCCACCCCCACAACTTTAGGCAAAGAGTTCGCTAACGTCGCGGCGCGGTTGCGTGATGCCATCGCCAACATCCAAGCCGTGGTGCCGCTCGCCAAGATGAACGGCGCGACGGGTAATTACAACGCCCACGTCTCGGCCTATCCCGAAATCGATTGGCCCGCGTTTAGTGGACGTGTGCTCAAGCAATTGGGTCTGAAGCAAAACGCGCACACGATTCAAATTGAGCCGCATGACTGGATGGCGGCACTGTTCGATGCCATCGCCCGTACCAACACGATTTTGATCGATTTGAATCGCGACATCTGGGGCTACATCGCCTTGGGTTACTTCAAACAGCGTTTGAAAGACGGCGAAGTAGGGTCATCGACCATGCCGCATAAAGTCAATCCGATTGATTTTGAGAACTCAGAAGGTAACCTCGGCTTGGCCAACGCCATGCTGCGCCATCTGTCTGAGAAGCTACCGATTTCGCGCTGGCAGCGCGATCTCACTGACTCGACTGTGCTGCGCAACCTTGGTGTCGCGCTCGGCTACT